>CABMPA010000001.1 GCA_902388315.1 uncultured Megasphaera sp.
CAGGAAAGGCTTGACCTTTTTTGCATAGAATTAAGTCCATGTGAATTTTTTTGTCCAAATCCGTTGTGATTCATTAAGGCATGTGATAAAATGTACATGCTTTGGTGAATTAAATCTATTCGATGAATGAATATTTTTCATGCATTTTATAAACTATAATAAATATTTGTATAATAAACTTACACAAACTTATTTATAAGGAGGTTCCAACGTGATTTCAGATGGATATGCATCGACGTTAAAACGGCTCATTACCTTCACTCAGGCTAAGTTCATCTCCCTGGCCGATGTCGTCGGTTACGACGTTTCCTATGTCAATAAATGGAGCAACGGCACGAAATTACCGTCTTCCCGTTATGTCGAACGGATTAACGAGGAAATGGGCCAGTACTTCGCCGAACTGATTGCCAAGCAAAAGAAAGAAGCCAAATTCTTCAAGGCTTTCCCTATTTCAGAGAACACCGATGACTTAGGCTTTGAAATCGGCCAGTATCTCTGCGCAGCCTACCGGACGACCCTCAATCAGAGCCATTCCCCCAAGGGAAAAGAAAATCGGCCATCCATTCAAGTCATTACCGGCCATCACGATACGTCGGCTTTTTTGTCGGACTTACTGCAAAAAAGCATCCAAATTCTGGAATCAGACGGGGAACTCCTGGTCCTCGGTGAATTCTGCACCTTGTATAAGACGGGATTCTGGAAGTATTTCGACGGGCTGAAATTGCAGCACAAGCTGACCATCCGCGTCGGCCTGGACCTGGACAAAATCGAAGAAAACTTCGATGACTTACTGACGGTGTACCGCATCCTCGACAGCTTCCTGGACATTGATTTCGTCTTTTACGACATCCAGGATACGTCCAATGCCAACCTCATTATCCTCAAGGACGCGTTTGTCGTCCAGTACGCCTTGGACACGCAGCCCCGCTTCAAGATGTGCACTTATATCTTCGACGAATCTTTAATCAGTGATATTTATGAAAAATTCAGCTTCAACGGCGCCGAAAAGAAACCCCTCATGTCGACGGTCAGCTCTCTGGGGCTGGAAGAACTCGGCTACCGCACGGCCTTCTATGCGACGACGAAATTCTTCTTCTACTTGACTATCGGCTTTGAATTTCTCCTGCCCCACGAAGTCTTCGACCACATCAGCGAAGGGGTATCGCCGGAACAGGCCTTTGCCATCCAGCGCCTCTGCGTCACGTGGGAAGAAATCCTCAACGCTTCGGAAATCACCTTCATCATGCCGACGACATCGCTATTGCGCTACGTCGAATCGGGTTATATCTACCTGACCGATATCGAATATAATTTGACTGCTGAAGAACGGAAAGAGCATATCAAAAGTATCTTTGAAGGCCTGGAAAAGAATCCACACTTAACGACCGGCGTCCTCTTGCCAACAGTCAGCGACGACATGTACACGGGCAAGGACTTGTCCTTCTATTCTAACTACAAGACGGGCTTCCTGAAAAAGAACAAGCGGAACATCCACAACGACGCCGATTCGTTCTACGTCATCAACAGCAAACGCCTTCATTCTATCCTGCTCAATTCCTTCCAGAACATGAAGAACCAGCCGTCCTACCGTCAATATGATTTAGAAGCATTGAAGAAAAAATACGAAACCTATAAACCGCTCATCGAACGGACCCTGTCCCTGTCGAAGTGAAAAAGAGCTGTCGCGCTGCGACAGCTCTTTTTTCTTTACAGTCCGCAACTCATAACATGGTCCGCGGCTGTGTTGAACTATTTATTCATTTCTTCTTTCATCTTTTTCAAGCCCATGGGCTTATCTTCAAAGAGGAAGGCCGGCATGAGTTTGACGTCATCGAGGATAGGTTTGAATCCCATCTGGTCGAGGATATCTTTCTGGAGGTCAACGCCCGGTGCGATTTCAGTCAGGTGGACGCCGTCTTCTTTCATTTCAAATACAGCGCGTTCCGTGATGTACAGGACATGCTGTTTATGCTTCCGGGCATAGTTGCCGCTGAAGGTGATGTGGCCGACTTCGGGGACGAATTTCTTGACTTTCCCTTCCTGCGTGATATGCAGTTCGCCATCTTTGATTTCTTCGCGGAGTTTCCCCGTCGTGAAAGTACCGCAGAAGACGACGTTCTTCGTATTCTGGGTGATGTTGACGAAGCCGCCGCAGCCAGCAATACGCGTGCCGAACTTGGATACGTTGATGTTGCCGTCCTTGTCACATTCAGCCAGGCCCAGGCAGGTCAGGTCAAGGCCGCCGCCATCGTAGAAGTCGAACTGTGTAGCCTGGTCCATGTAAGCTTCGGCATTGACAGAAGCCCCAAAGCGGACGCCGCCGAGGGGAACGCCGCCGATAGCCCCGGCTTCGACAGTCATCGTCAGGCTGTCGCCGATACCTTCTTCGTTAGCAACCGATGAAACGAGTTCAGGAATACCGATACCCAGGTTGATGACAGCTTCATTGCTCATGTTGAGGAGCAAGAGGGCTGCCCGGCGGGCAATGACTTTCTTGGCATTGAGCGGAGCCGGATCGAGGGCTTTGACGGGAATCGTCGTTTCACCGGTCAGAGACGGGTCGTATTCGCAATCGAAGGACTGCTGGCGTTTGGTTTCATCATCGACCTGGACGACATAGTCGACATAGATGCCCGGTACTTTGACCAGTTTCGGATCGAGCGTGCCGCCTTTGACGATTTTTTCGACCTGGACGACGACGATACCGCCGCTGTTATGGACAGCCTGTGCCAGCGGGGTAGCATCGAAAGGCGATACTTCTTTAGTCAGGACGACGTTGCCCCATTCATCGGCATAAGTCCCGCGGATGAAGCCGATATTCATATCCATGCGCGGATAGAAGAGCTGGTCATGGCCTTCGATGTTGATGACTTTGACGAAGTCTTCTTTAGTGACGTCATTGAGGCGGCCGCCGCTGATGCGGGGATCGGCAAAGGTATCGAGGCCGACGTGGGTAATCGTGCCTAAACGATGAGCTGCGACGTCACGGAAATACTGGGACAGCGTACCCTGAGGCAGGTTATAGGCCTGGATTTTATTTTCATTGACTAATTTCTGTAAAGATGTAACGGCATTCCAATGGCCGAGGATGGCTTTTTTCAGCATCCCTTCGTGGGCGAAATGGTCGCCGCCGCGGCCATCTGTATTCCCTTGGGAAGCGGCATAGATGAGAGTCAAATCTCTCGGCGAGCCCGTGTTGAGGAAGCGTTCTTCCAGTGCGCTGGTCAAAGCTTCAGGCTGGCCGGAACCGACGAACCCATTGGTCGTAACGACGTCACCGTCTTTGACGAGCTGAGCTGCTTCTTGAGCTGTAATTATTTTCACTTGTTTCATATCTTCCATCTCCTGTTTCTTCACGTTTGTTATATGCATTTCGTGGCTTCATTATACAAAGGAGGCATATGGAATGATAGACGAAAAGGATGGACTATTTTGGTAGGAAAAAATTCCAAGAAGTCAAATTACTGAGCTTCCAGGGCATTCCAGGCTTCATCAGCCCGTTCGACAAACATCTGGCGGACCGCTTCGTTTTCTCCCAGGCCATGGATATACGGGGTAACTTTGAATCCTTCTTTTTCCAGGACGCTCTTATGGGAATCGGCATCGGCGCCGGCCATATCGTTGTTGGCATGGTCACCGGCGACCATCATCATGGGCATGAGGATGACCTTCTTGATGCCCTTGGCCTTCAGTTGGGGAATGACCGTATCCAGATGGGGCCAGCCTTCGACGGAATAGACGTAGACATTGCCCAGGTTCGCCGCATCGAGGCGGTTCTGGACGACGGAATAATAGGCATTGGCCGGATGCGGCGTGCCATGGGCCATGACCAGGATAGCCTCTTTCTTGCCGATTTTCGGGAACTGCGTCGAAAAGGCCTTGACGAATTCGGCGATATCGTCGCGCTGGTCTTCCTGACCCATCCAGTACAAAATCGGCGTGCCGAGGGTCATTTTTTTGAAATCCTTTTTATAGAGGTCGAAAATAGCCGAATCATAAGCGTATTCCATACCAGGAATGACGTCAAGGGAGGTAATGGCCACGCGCGTATAGCCATCTTTTTTCAACTGGGCCATGGCCTGTTCCGGCGTCGGTACGGTCAGGTCTTCTTTGGCCTTGATGCGGTCGACGATGATATGCGACGTAAAGGCGACGACGACCTTCTGGTCCGGATGAGCCGCTTGGATGTCGGCGACGGTCTGGTCGATGGTCTTCTGGCGGCTGTCCTTATAGGTCGTGCCAAAGCTCAGTACCAGGATGGCATCTTTATTGGCCTCGTTCTGCTTTTCCGGGTTGTTGTACGTGCGTACGCCGATTTCCGCGGCTTGTTTCAAAGCCGGCGTGGCGTCCTTGACTTCCGGGTTCAGCCTATAGCCGGCAGCAAAAGAAGGCGCCGAAAAAGCACCGAATGAAGTCAGGGCCAAAGACAAAATCAAGGCGGTTTTCAATTTTTTGTGAAACATGGTCATCTCTCCTTTGGAAAAATAAACATAAAAAAGGACCTCTCATGAAGTTTCACCATCATGCGAGGTCCTTATACACGTAGCCAATAACAGCCGGTACCGTATCCAGCCGCCAGCCATTACAATCCCCATCCCCATCGCTCGCAGGTCAATCGGTGATCCTAATCAGGCAGTTCTTCTGGCTCGGATTCATGGCCATGGCTGCGCCTTCCCATACGCAAACGTACAGTGACATCATTGCAGCCTGGCTCCTCCTTACAGCGGCGGGACCGCGCCGGTTTTGCACCGGACTTCTCTATTGAGCTTACGCACCTGATTGCGCTATGAAATTATATCGAAGTTTACAGGACTAACGTCGGGGCGACATACGTACGGGCCAATAATTCCTGATTCAAGGAATACAGGCCTTTAGCATCGCTGCCGAACATCTTGTATTTCTTGATCAAATCATCGGCGTTCTTTTCTTCTTCGCCCTGTTCCTTGACGAACCAGTCAAAGCACTGCATAGTCCGATAATCATGGACTTTATCGGCAGCCTGATAGATTTTGTTGATCAGCGACGTGACATACTGTTCATGAGCCAAGCCGGCTTTGAGGACCGCTTTGATGCTGTCAAAGTCGTTTTCCGGTTCGGCGATGGCCGAGAAGGTAACGCGTTCACCATTGTTATGCAGGTAGGTCCGCATGAGCATAGCGTGATCCCGTTCTTCCTGAGCCTGAACATCGTACCAGTTGGCAAAGCCATCGAGGCCATTGTCATAGAAATAGTTAGCAAAAGCTAAATACAAATATTCCGAATAGAATTCCTGATTAATCTGGGCGTTGATCAATTCTTTTACTTTTGCATCGAGCATAGCAGTACCTCCTTGAGATATATCTCAAAACCTGAACAGAACTTAATACATTTCACTGAACCGCTCTCATTATATCACATTTAATACTATCAGGAATACTTCTTATTTGCTCTTTTGTTCATCAATGACATTTTTGATGTTCTTCAAGTCCTTGATATCGACTTCTTTCAGGAGCTGGCGGAACTGGACCAGCTGCTTTTCGACTTCCGGCGACAATTTCGGGAACTTCGGGTCAATGGCCTTGAGCGCTTTGAGGACAATCTGAGAGACGACATAGCGCGTATACCATTTGTCATCAGCCGGTACGATATACCAGGGAGCGTACTTCGTCGACGTAGCCGACAAGACTTCACCGTAGACTTTCTGATAGCGGTTCCAATACTTTCGTTCTTCGATGTCGGACATGTCGAACTTCCAATTTTTCTGCTTAGTCACGATGCGGTCGATGAGGCGTTTCTTTTGTTCATCTTTCGACAGATGAAGGAAGATCTTGACCATGGGAAAGCCATTTTCCGATAAGTACCGTTCCCAGTCACGGATCTGGCGGTAGCGCTTTTCCCAAATATCCTTGCGAACGAGTTTTTCCGGCATACCATCGCTCTTGATGAGATTGTGGATGCGGGCGACGACGACTTCTTCATAGTGCGAGCGGTTGAAAATGCCGATTTCTCCCCGCCCTGGCAGGGCCTTATTGATGCGCCACATATAGTCGTGATCCAGTTCTTCCAAGCTCGGTTTCTTGAAACTCTGCACTTTGACGCCAGCCGGATTGAGCCGGGCAAAGACGTGTTTGACCGTACCATCTTTCCCGGCCGCATCCATGGCCTGCAGGACGATGACCAGGCCGTAATGGTTATCGGCAAACAGTTTTTCCTGTAAATCCTGCATTTCCGTAATGGTCTGGTCCAGCAGTTCTTCTTTGACCTTCTTCTTGTCGATGTCCACATCGCAGGCCGTCGACCACTGGGTCAAGTCGATTTTTTCGCCTTCTTTAGCTAAATATCGGGAAATATCCATAGCAAAAACTCCTTTCTCTATCCATATCCATCAAGCTTCTCACGGGACGGTCTGCGGACCGCCTTTTCCCCAGCGGCTCCGCTTCCCGTTTTTATAGTCGATGTCAATAGCCCCTATCTTGACTTTACCATCGACAATGGAAAAGGCATCGGTCGATACGTCGCCAAAGAACATGGAAATGACGACGTCCCGGAAGTTCAAGGTCTTGCCATCCTGGGCAAAAGACCCGGAAATGCCCCGGAAGGGCAACTGGTGATAGCGTCCCGGACCGGACTGGAAATCACCATAAATGGCCTTCGTATGGGCCGTTTTATTTTCTTCCATGTGCAGATTCAAGTCGACATTGCAGCGCAGGAAGAGGTCATGGGCTGCAATACCGCCCTTGAGCTGGGATCCAGTCATGTCAGCTGTATACGATTTATCATCCAGGTTCACCTGTCCGTGGCCTTTCATAGAGCCTCCGAAGACACCGGCCGTGACTTCGTTCACATCGAGCAGCCCTTGTTCATAATGGACCTGTCCTACGACATCGGTAAAGACCAGGGCCGTAATATCCAGGCGGTCCATCTTTAAGGTCCCGTCGATGACCGGAGCATATAAAGGACCGCGGATGTCGGCCGAAACCGTCGCCGGGTCATCGATGTCCAGGCCGGCCCCCAGTGAACGGGGATTGCAGTCGCTCAGCAAAAGCGACAAGTTGTACTGCGGCGTTTCCGGCTTGAAATCCAGGCTCCCGCGGATGCGCAGGGACTTGGCCTCAAGGGTACCGGAAAAGTGGCCAGCCCTCAAGTCGATATTCGTCTTGCCCCTGGTGTGGATATCGGAAGAGAACTCGACGTCGCCGATTTTGAAATGGCGGCCCGGCGCTTCGGCTTCAATGACGCTCTGATGGAGGGCGATATGACAATTAAAAGCACGGTTACTCTTGGGACCGGTAATCTTGATGAAATCCCGCGGGTCGCCGCTGTGAGAGTCACCGACGTTCTTGATATGCTGCAACTCCATTTTGTCATTAAATATCAAATGAATATAGGCATTATTCAAGGTCACGTCTTCGACGGTCTGCGTACCAATATGGGCGGTCAGGACGTCGCTTAATTTAACTGTGAATTGTCCCTCCGGAATTTGGACCAGTGTATGGCCATCTTCATCGTTCCACACCAGGTTCTCAAAGGAAACGGTCCCGCCGGGAGTCGCCGTCAGGCGTTCCACCGAAACCGTACCGGGGAAGAGCTGGCGTTCGGCGACGACTTGATTGAAGATATCCGCTGCCTTATAGCTCATATAGAAACAAAGGGCGTAAAGGACAGCGGCGGCGATTAAGGCAATCCCTCCGATGCGTTTCAGCTGCCTTTTATGTCGGATATACCACTTATTCCACATGTTCCCCCGTCTTCTTTGCACTCATATCACTGATTTTCCAAGTATTCCCTTCTTTTGTCATCGTCACCTGGCCGTTGAAATACTGGACTTTGACTTTGGCACTGCCTGGGATGCGGTCCCGTGCTTTCAAGGTGAAGGCAAAAGTCGCCTTATTCCCGCCAGAAGCAACTTTGCGGATATTGGAAACGTCGCTGGAAATCGTATTGGCATAGCCTGGTGCATAGCCATCATAACCACCGACAGAATTCTGGAATTCATCCGTCAGCATTTGGAAGGCATCTTGCAGGTGGTGACTGGAAATGGCCTGGTGATAAGCCATGAAGGCCTGTTTCGCTCCATCTGCCTGTTCATCGGCCAGGCGAACGCTGATGTATTCGACGGTCTGGCTGTTCTTGCTGACGGCAAAGCGCAAAATCCCCGGTTTCCCATCGTCCGTCTTAAAGGTGTATTCATAATGAATCTGGGCGCCGTATTCCGAAGCCTGGTAATCATCGCCATAGGCATTGACGACGTCGTCGAAAGAGCTTCCCTGATGGATGCCCCGCTTACTCTGCGCTGCCGCTGAAGCCGAGGTCAGCATGATGACCTTATCATCTTTGACGACGACATCCATATCGGTAAACTTATGATGAACGGCACCGTCTTTACTGTCCGATGTACTCAGTTCCCGTCCTAGTCCTTCTTTGGCGTCCTCCCAGGATTGCCCCAGGTAAACGCCGTTTAAAGAAAGTTCAGAATCAGCCGTTTTGGCAGGCTCGGACGATACCGTACTTCCCTTGGCCGGGACGGCTTTCTGTTCATGAGCGTACCATATACCGCCGGCCAGGGCCACGATGAGGACACAGGCCAGGGCGATGATGAGATTGCGATGAGCCTGCAACTGCGTCTTCAAAGGAACCGCTTTCGATGGCATGACCACAGGAGGCGTCGCAGGATGCCTGTCAGGATGAACCGCCTTTTCTTCCGGCTGTGCCGCTGTCAGATGACCGTACCGGGTTTCCGGGACCTGCAGCCGGGCTCCGCAAGACGGACAGAATTTCGCCGACGGGTCGACAGGCTGGTGACATTGCGGGCAGGTATTGACGGGTTTGCCACAATGACTGCAAAAGGCAGCATCAGCTGCTATGGGACGGCCGCAATGAGGGCAGTATTTTCCATTTACTCCGTTTACATTTTGCATTGACATCTTATTTTTATCACTTTGCTCGTTGGCTTGGTTATCGCCCGTATCGTCAAAGTCAAACGATGTAAACATGTTTTCACCGCTCAAGGTGCCAATCGACGCCAGGGAAGAAATGCCAAAGATGAAAAACAGGGCCGTCATGGGAACGGTACACATGAGGCGGAAGGCCTGATAGAAGGAAGTCCCCAACCGTTCTTCCCGGCGATAGATATAATGCTGGCAGAAAACGGGAATCAGCCAGACCAGGACCAGGAGAACGGCATAGCCGATGAAGGTCCCATAACCGCCGCGATTCATGCCGAACATCATCTGGGTCATACTATAGACGATGTGACCGACGACGGCAGCCGTACAAAGAGCACTGACAAGCCAGCTGAGGATGACGTAGTAAATATAGCGGCGGTATTGGCTGATATAGTGCCAGCGGCGGCGATTCACATAAACAGTAGCGATGATACCCAAGATACAGAGAATCGCAGCCACAGTCCCACTGAAAAGTTCCGCAATCAAGATCAACAAGAGGTCTACGACAAAATAGCCCAGGAACATTTTGAGCAGGTAAGTTAAAGCCCGCGTCTTGTAGAGCAGGTAAATCATGATGACAAGAAGGGCCAGCGAAACCAGTGTATTGAGGCCGCTGAAAAAGGACAGGACATTCATGGTCCGCCGTATTCCAACAGGACCGCCGAACAAGCCGATCATAGCCAGTCCCCGCAGGGCGAATTCAAATAAAGTTCCCAAGACCGTCGTCACAACGCCAACATACAGCATGGCAATGATAGCCGTGTACTTCTTATGCTCAGTCGGAAACCACTTGCCAAAATAGCCTAATGAATCCATAGAAACACCTCCGTGCAGATAAGGGTAATTATAATTTTATGTTACACCTATTCGGCAAAAAGGAAAAGGGGCTGTCGCACGAAGGTTTGTGCTATCATGCGACAGCCTCTTTTTGAGTAATGTCCTTGATTTTTCACAGCTTTTTCTCTACTATAAAAAGTAACAACTACATATGCGAGGTGTTCTATGGACAGACAGCAAATGACACGCCGGGAGTGGGTATCGGCACAGCTCACGACTTGGCAGAATGTTTTGAGTGCCATCTGGATTTTCGCTATCCTCATGTATACTTTTGTCCGCGGCTTCAATCCCTGGGTCATCATCGGTGGTTTCGTCGCCTTTTTTATCATTACGGCCTGGCAGATGATTTACATGATGCTCGCCTTTTCGCTCATCGCCGGCGGGCTCTGTGCCATGTTCCCCTTTTTGGCACCCATAGCCTTCATCATCATGATCATCCTCTTCTTTGCCCGCATCGGCTTTATCTTGAAGAACTGGCGGGCTGTCATCGCCGGGCTCATGATGTACGGCCTGGCCTTTGTGCTCTACTTCTGCATGGATTGGCTGAACCTCTTATACCGGCCGCTCTACCGGGGGCTGGCAACGATGGTAAACATGTTTCCTCATGTTTTCTTTACCCTCATTCACGCTTCTCTCTTGGTGCGGGTATTGGCCTTGACGGCTTTAGCCACCCTCATTGCCTTCGTGTTCCAGCTCTTATTATATTGGCTCTACCGGAATGGTTACTCCTCATCAGGCGCTTTGAACATCATGGGCAGTATCCCCCTGGTCATCATCGCCCTGGTCCTGCCCTTCCTGAAAGCCGCTGCCGGCGGCGTCGTCGACAGTGGCATGGCTGACGGCTTCGCCCACGACGGGGCCTTTGCCCATGACGGCGCAGTCACCCACGAAGGCTTAGTCAAAGCCCCTTCCGGTTACCATCATGTAAACGGCTATACCCGCATCGCACCAGATGGTCATACAGAATACGTCCACGACTACATCCGCTCCAACCCGGACGGCATCCTCGAAAACAATCTCTCTTATCATGGCAATCATCCCATCGTCGAAGGATCCTATCAGACAATTCCAGGAGAAGCCGGCCACGTCCCGGCCAGTACAGGCCAGCCCCTTTACGTTATGCTGGCAGGCAGCATCAAAAGCGGCATCCATGCCATCACCGGCATAAGCCGCCATACCCTCGTCATGCTCTTTCTCATTTACACGGCTGTCTTCCTCGTGACCAGTGTGGGCATTTACATTGTTTATCGGTGAAAAAAAGGCTGTCGCTCATGCGACAGCCTTTTTTGAGTATTAAGTTTGCAGTTGTTAGTTTTTAGTGAAGAGAAAGCGCCTCTCATGATGGCAGAAGCCTTCGTGCGACGCCCTTCTCAATACCATTCGTTGATCCAGTTTTTTTCGGTCGGGAAGAGTTCCTGCAAGGTCTGCAGGGCTTTGTCGCTTCCCTGGAGTTTTTCGTTGAAGACCAGGTCGTTTACATCCATGGCGCCGAAGGCCAGCAAGGCCAGGGTGCCGATGGGCATGGTGACGTCGGCGGCTTTCTCTGTTTCCCGGACAACCTTTGGTTTACCATCGTTTACCATAAAGGTAAAGGTCCCACAGTTCCAGGCTGCCAGCGGGTCTTCCGTATAGAAGGTGACTGTCCCGTCATTTTGATAAGGCAGCTGTTCCAGCGCGCCTTTGACGTCGACGATGCGGCCTGTCATGAATGGCATCGTTTCGTGACCCTGTTTCCCGTCGGGATAGAAGCGATAGGACTGGTCATGGAGGCCTTCATTCCACTGAAAGGCTTCCCCCTGGGAACGGTGGTTGTACATGTACCCTAAAAGGCCCCGTTTCCCTTTACGGCAGGTGTAAACGAATTCACCGCTGACGATGGTCGCTTCTCCCAGCTGATAAAAAGCATAGCCAATGGGTTCGTCGCCGTCAAAGCAGACGGCGATGTTGCCTTCAGCCAGCTGGGCTTCGATATGGCTCCGCCAGCTTTGTTCATCGCGAAGGGCATAGCCTGACAGGCCTTTCGTATAGCCTTCATAAACAGCTGCCAGATAGGGCCACTGGTCCGGGCTGTTGACAAAGGCGTAGCGCACGGTCCGGTCCGTCAACGGACGCAAAGCGTCTAACGGCATCGTTTCCTTCCACTGATGGCAGTAGAGTTCATAACCATAAGGCTGGTAAAAGCCGGCCTTGCTGGGCATGAGAATGTGAAGATAATGACCGCGGCGCTTCATTTCCTCCAAGGCTGCCGTCAGCAGTTTCCCGCCGACACCACTGCGCCGGGCTGCCGGATGGGTCGCCAGGCCGACGATATACGACGTGTCGATGGCTTTGCCGCGCAGGCACAGCGTATACGGGTTGAGATGGGTCAGGCAGGCCATGTCATCGCCTTCAAAGCCCATGAGAACGTTTTCAGGCTGATAAAAATGATTGAAGTACCACTGGAAAAAAGGGTCTTCCCGGTGTTCAAAACAGTAATCCCAAAGGCTTTCGACGAGGCCCTGGTCCGATTCGGTCGCTAAACGGAAGTGCATAGAAAAGCCCCCTTATTTCTGGCGCAGTGTGACATCGTATTTTTCAACGAAGTGATCCGGATTATACGATTCTTTCGAATGGCGCAGACCAGGAATCCCCATATCTTCTTCACGGTTGATGTATGTCGTATGCGGCCAGGCATGAACGACGAATTCATGATTGATGACCTGATACAAGCCACGGATCGTCGGGTCGCTCTTTTCAAAATGGATGATGGCCGTATCATCGTTGAGCATCTCGCCGATGGAGAAAGCGACGATTTTATTGTACATGCGGATGGCACCGCCCGTCGGCTGGAGGATTTCCCAGTTATTGAATACCGTTTCGATGGCATGGCGTTCACCTAAGAGTTCATCATCTTCGTCACCGGCTTCGTGCTGGTCATACCAGGATTTTTCAGCGGCCAGACATTCATCGAAGATGTCTTCCGTAATGGGAACATATTCCCAGTTGCCGAAATACTGATTGCGGAAATGATTGAGGTTATTCTTCTTCTGGCGGTATTTCTTGCCCGATAAGTTGATCAGGTTCTGGGTCAGATAAACGTATTCATAATTGTCACGGTCCGGCGTGAAGTCATAACAGTCTTCACAGAGGGCCTTGATGCGTTCGACCGCTGCCGGCGTAACGCCTTTCATCAGGAAAGGATAGCCGTGTTCCTCGAACCATTCATGCATGCGCAGGACGCCTTTGGCGAAACTGCCGTCTTTGCGGGCGAAAGGCGGGATCCAGAACTGCTTCTTGCCGCGGCCAGAGCGTATATACAGGACGTTATCTTCTTCAGCCCATTGGATTTCATACGGTTTCTGCCAGGCAAAGAGCGTCATGAACGTAGCGTCGGCCTGTTCATATCTTTTCTGATGAAAATAGTCATCTATAATAGGTTTATCTTCCAATCGAATTTCTCTGAATTCAATAATAGTAATCTCCCCCTAACTAGGATTACACTTTAGACACATAAGGATTATCCTTTATATAGAACCGCCAGGGAAAATATTTCCCCCGTTCGGCATAATCAATGTTAATGCGTGTCGTCTGAACAATAGAAAAAGGTTCCTGACGCGATGGCTGGACCAGATAGAGTTCATCGCCGGTTAAATCCAGGCTGTTCTGGTCCCGTGTAATAGCCAGGGCCTGACAAAGTTTCCCTGGACCATTGGTCAGATTCTTGCTGATTTTCTTAGCTTTCCGGCGCTGTACCATCAGGCCAGTTCCTTCGACAGGTTCAATGGACCGGATGAGCACGGCCTGGCCTTCCCCTTCCGGGCCGGCAACGATATTAAAGCAGCAGTACATGCCATAAATCAGGTAAACGTAGCTGATACCGCCGACGTGGAACATCGGTGCCGTCCGCCTGGTAAGGCCACGGAAGCTATGGGCCCCATCGTCAGGAAAACCGTCGTAACAGCCGCCATAAGCTTCCGTCTCGACGATACGGCCGCTGCAGATGCCCTGTGGTGTTTCATGGACGATATACTGGCCCAGCAGGCGTGGGGCCAGCAGACTGGCAGGGACAGAAAACTCGTCAGCCGTCCATCGCCGGCCGGTCATGCTTTCTTACGGTAGCCTAAGGAATGAGAAATCTCATAGGCATACTGGCTCATAGTGAACAGCATCTTCTGACGGATGGAATCATAAAAGCGCATAGACGGCCCGGCAATGGTCAAGGATGCGATGACCTGGCCTTCAAAATTGAAGATAGGCACAGACAGGGCAAACAAGCCGTGTTCGCTTTCATCCTGGGTAATGGCATAACCGTTATGGCGGATAGCCGCGAACTCTTCTTCTGAAATATTGCCGTATTTTTCGATATACCGCTGGCGTTCCTCATCGCTCGTCCAGGCCAGCAGCACCCGGCCGGCAGCGCCCTTATAGAGCGGCAGCGATTCCCCGATGGGAATGACCCGGCGCAGGGAATGGGTGCTTTCTACATGGTCGAGACAGATACGGCAGTCGCCTTCGGCAATGTAAATACTGACCGTTTCATTAAACAGCTGTTGTAAACGCCGTAAATACGGTTTGGCCAGGGTAATGACATTTTCTGTCCAATGAGACGAATAGCCCAGCGCCAGGGCCCTGGGCCCCAGCCGGTACTGTTTGGACGTATCATTGCGCGTCAGATACTGGCGCCGTTCCAACGTGTTTACAATGCGGAAGGCTGTCGACGTATTCAAGTGGGTGTGCTCAGCGATTTCCTTCAAGGTCATCCCTGTATTACATTCCACAAAGAGGTCGAGGACGTCGAGGCTCTTTTCCAAGGATTTCAATAAACTGCTGTGATGTTCTTCTTTTACCACTGGCTCTCACCCTCCTTGGAACTACGATTTAACTTTCATGCCGATTTCCAGCGAATCAGGCGGATCGGCAACGACGACATCACCTTCGTCAAGGCCATCGAGGATAACGACGCGGCCGTCCTCTTCATCACCCGTCAGGACGGCACGGGCATCGGCAAGGCCGCTGTCATTGACGATGTAAACGAAGTCACCGCTGTCTTTCGTGCGGACTGCCGTCTTGGGGACGGTGATCTGGGAGACTTCCTTAGGCGTGGCGATGCGGACGTGATAGAATTCGCCGGGAACGAACAGGTTCTTGGCGTTATTGAAGGTCACTTTGGCCATATAAGAACCGGTTGAAGGATCCTTTGTCGTCGCCAAGTAGGTCAGTTCCCCTGTTTCCGTTTCGCCGGAGGCGGCGATGATGGAAACCTGCAAGCTGCCGTCTTTTTTGGCATCCTGCAGGGCGTCGATATACATTTCGGGAATAGCGAAGGTCGCAACTAAAGGAGACATCTGCTGGATGGTAGCCAGGACATTGCCGGCAACGGCTACCGATGGATTATCTGCGACAGCCGTGACCCGTCCGTCAAGGGGCGAATAAATCGTCGTGTTGCCCAGCATATCACGGGCAGACTGGACGGCCTGCTGCAGCTGGGCGATTTTTTCGTGATCCACAGCCGGAGTTTCCTGAACCTGGACAGTCTGTGTCGTTTCTCCCTGCGAAGAAGACGAACCACCAGAATCGGCCATCATCTGATTATATTCCACTTTGGATAAGGCCCCCATATTATACCAGGCCTTCAGTTCCGCCCGGTGGCCGCTGTTATCGCCGCCACCGCCACCACCGCCGCCGCTGCTGGCTGGTACGGTAACGGTTCTATACGTCGGCGTCGATGCCGATGAAGCGGCAACCAACTGCGCTTCAGCCTGGCTGACGCTCTGCTGATAAGGCGCCGAATCGACTTGGACGACGACTTCACCGGCTTTGACTTCCTGACCGACGGCCAACGGCGTCGATACAAGTTTCCCCGACAACTTCGGCACGATATTGGTCATATGTAAAGCCGTAATATTGGCATCCAGTGTCAGAGCCACAGGATGGTCTGACTTGGAAACCGTTTCAGTTTTCGTAGACACGCTGTTGCCGCAGCCCGAAAGGACTGATACAGCCAAGGCAGCCGTACAGGCAAGGACGGCCCATTTCTTTAATTTCACGATATCCCCTCTTCGCGTAGGTTAAAAAAACGTGTAATACAAGGTAACCAGTATGACCCCGGGCAAGCCGAACAGGCCGATGATGAGGCCCGTACCGATGGTGATGGGGACGTGCTGGAAGCCAAAAAGATAGCCAAAATGGTTGACGCCGTAAAGGACGATGAGCCCGACGACGACATTGACCACTAAATGGCGCATAGGTGCCAGGATAAGCTTATGCACTAAAAACAAGATGAAAACGCCTGCGGCTATCCATAGATATTCCATAATACCCTCACATTTCCTGCCGATTGGCAACGGCACCAGCCAGCGTCGCTTCGTCAGCATATTCAATGTCGCCGCCCATAGGAAGGCCGCGGGCAATGCGGGTCACGCGGATGCCAGCGGTCTTGATGAGGCGGGCCAGATACAAAGCCGTCGCTTCCCCTTCCACGTCAGGGTCCGTCGCCAGGATGACTTCCTTGACGGTCGTATTGCCCAGGCGCTGCAGGAGCTCGCGGATGCGCAGGTCTTCGACATTGACGCCATCCAGGGGCGACAAGGCGCCGTGCAGGACGTGGTAGAGCCCGTGATAATCACCGCTGCGTTCAATGGCCTGGACATCCTGCGGCGTTTCGACGACACAGATCGTCGAGCGGTCGCGGCTGATGTCACTGCAAATCGGGCACGGGTCCTGGGATGATAAGTTGAAGCAGACCGAGCAAAAATGCATATTCTGTTTCGCATCGCGGATAGCATCGACAAATTCATCGACACGGCTGGCCGGCTGCTGGACGATATAGTAGGCCAGCTTGCGTGCCGTCTTGACGCCAATGCCAGGAAGGCGGCGGAACTCCTCGGTCAGCTTATCTAATGGCGTATCCATTAAAACATGCCCGGCAGGTGCATGCCGCCTGTAATCTTGCTCATTTCCTGGGCCATCATGTCATCAACTTTTTTATTGGCTTCATTAACAGCCGCGACCATGAGGTCTTCCAGCATTTCCGCGTCTTCCGGGTCGATGATGCTCGGATCGATGTGGACGCTTTCGACATTCTTTTCCCCGTTCATGACGATGGTCAGGACGCCGCCGCCGACAGTCGCTTCGACAGTGCGCTTCTTCAAATCATCCTGCAGTTTCTTCATTTCTTTCTGCATTTTCTGTACTTTCTTCATCATGCCTTGCATATTTCCACCAAACATTTGCGTTCCTCCTAATTTCCTGTAAACTTATTTTTTATTTTCTATATATATATTACAGTCTCCCACGTTTTTAAGCAATGGTCCCAGGACGGCTCTTTCGGCCTCATCCATGTCATCGAACGAGGCCGGCTGCCATGCCGTTTCATCGCCTGACTCAGTCACTTCCTGAGATGGCGCAGGAACTGGAATATCTTCGGGTTGCTCCGGTACGGTTTCTACGACTTGTACGTCGGGCAATTCACTCTTTTTTTTTTCGTATCCGGCGAGTTCAGCATCGCCTTCCAAAAACCCCTGCATGTGATACGTGCCGCCCAGGATCTGGGATAAAGCGGCATCGGTGAATTTAAAGTAGTCTTCCCGGTTGGCCCGTTTCACCATGAAGGCCGTCTTAAAGGCCACGATGACCTGGCCTTCACCGATGTAAACGACGCGGCCGTTGCGTATACAGGACAAGACGGCCTTCTTCTTTTCCTTATCGAGAATAGCACACATCTTTTTCCAGACGTCCTGATATTCCGCCGATTCGACGGGCCGTGCCGCCTGGACAGGTTCTACAGCGCCCGCCTTATCAGCAGGCATGGCAGCCTTGACAACAGGGGGCGCCGGTGCCGGAACAGCCGTCTGGGCCGGGCGTACGCTCTGCGGTACTGGCGCCGCCGCTTCCTGTGCCGCCGGCCGGACGTCAGGAACGGTTCCTGGCGACGTAAACTCATCTTCCGGGAAGGGAATGGCTTCTTCCAGACCATAGCCGCCGCTGTAATCATCTTCCTCCGGTACGGGGATGACATCCGGCTTTTCTGCAGACTGGGCTTTTACTTTTTTCTCCGGAGCCTTGGGACCTGCAGCGTATGAATTGACGAGGGCCGGCTGGGTCAGCTGCCGCGATGCCATGAGCAGTCCCATTTCTACGGCAATGCGCGGAACTGGCGACGTCTTAGCCGTCAATAAGGCCTGCTGCAAAATGGCCAGGACTTGAAAAACAGCTTCTGCTGTCAGTTCGCCCGCCTGCTTGCGAAGCTCGTCGAGACAGTCGTCATAAGCTGAAAGGGTGTCCGATGCAGGAGCGGCCTGACAGAGCATGACGGCCCGCAGGTGAGCCAGCAATTCCGTCAGGATGACCCGCGGCTCCTTACCCATATGGATGACGTCATCGACATCCTTGATGATGACATCGCCTTTGCCATCGAAAATGGCCTGGGCCAGGGAAAACAGCCAGTCTTTGCCGATGAGGCCCAATAAATCGCGGACGACGCCTTCGTCGATAGTACCACTGGTGTTGCTGACGCACTGGTCGAGCATGCTCAAAGCATCGCGCATGCCGCCATCTGCCTGGACAGCCAGGATATGAGCAGCTCCTTTGGTCAGGTCAATCTGTTCCTGGCCGGCGACGTAGAGCAGGCGCCTGGCAATATCGTCACTGGTAATGCGCCGGAACTCATAACGCTGGCACCGTGACAAAATCGTCATGGGGATCCGTTCCGGTTCGGTCGTCGCCAGGATGAAGATGACATGGGCCGGCGGTTCTTCCAAAGTCTTCAGCAGGGCATTGAAGGCTTCTGTCGTCAGCATATGCACTTCATCGATGATGTAAATTTTCTTATGCCCTTCGGCAGGCATGAATTTAATCGTTTCCCGCAGTGTGCGGATATCTTCGATGCTGCGGTTGGATGCGGCGTCGATTTCGACGACGTCCAGTGACTCGCCGCTCATGATGTGGCGGCAGACTTCACACTCATTGCACGGGTGGGACGTCGGCCCGTGGACACAGTTCATGGCCCGGGCAAAAATTTTAGCCGTACTGGTCTTGCCCGTCCCGCGAGGGCCGGAAAACAAGTACGCATGAGCTACTTTGTCCGTATCTATCGCTTTTTGCAGGGTTTCCGTAATATGGGACTGGCCGACGACATCTTCAAAATTCTTCGGCCGCCATTTGCGGTATAATGCAATGTATGCCATGAGTCCTTTCCCTTCCGTATACGAAAAAAAGCAGCTAACCGCTGCTTTGACCAACTGAAAAGTACTCGTGTATGATAACCCGCCAGGTTTCCTCGTGGCACATGGAAAGGTCTACTTATTGCTGCTTCCTCTCGGACCTGACAAGGTTCATAGGTTCCCATTGCACAAGCCCCGGCGGATTACCACGCACCAATACTTTTATTAAGTTAGCTACATTATTATATCGTGAAACAGTAAGTTTGGCAAGATTTTTTTTCTATTAAGTTTGTAGTTTGTAGTTTTCAGTAAATGACCAAAAATTTAACCCCTTCTGCTACAAACGCTTTACTACAAACTAAATGAAAAAAGGACTACGCATGATAGTCCAAAATCTTCATGCGATAGTCCTTTTTACGAGCCACTAATCTTAGTGATTCTGCCAGATATCTACGCGGCGGTTGTCAGCGCGGCCCTGTTCGGTGTCGTTGGTGCTGACGGGATCCGTCTTGCCTTTGTAGTCGAGCTGCATCTGCGATGCCGGGATGCCCTGGCTTTCAGCATAAGCTGCAACGTTGTCTACGCGGCGTTTGGAGAGGTCATCGTTGTAAGCATTGGAGCCCTTAGCATCGGTGTTGCCGACGAGTTTGAACGTATCGTTCGGGTTCGCTTTAGCAACCTGGACGAAGTGGTCCATCTTAGCGCGTTCGGAAGCGAGCGGCTGGTCTTCGTCGAAGCCGAAGTGAACGCTTTCAACGTAGTAGTCGTTCTTCTGAACCGGAGCTTCAACGACCGGTGCCGGAGTCGGTTCCGGCGTGTAAACCGGTTCCGGAGCCGGAGCGGCTTCTTTGTGGCCGCCGCCGAAGCGATAGGAGAGGCCAGCGATGAAGCCTTTGTAGGAGATGTTAGCGTCGTCTGTAGCTAAAGCTTCATCAACCATATCACCCTTATCAGCTAATTTAGTATTTACATAGCGGTAGCCAGCGCTGATGTCGAGGTCCGGCGTGATGCTGTAGCCGAGGCCAGCTTCCCAAAGAGCTGTTTTCTTAGTACCGAGAGCGCCTTTAGCGTAGAAGTCGAGGTTCTTAGCCAGCGGAGCTTTGGCAATCAAGCCGATCTGAGCAATATTATTTGTCTGGCTGTAATTGCTGTCTTTAAAGGAGTTTTTAATGCGGTTCCAGCCGGCGAAGGCAGCGAAGTTCTTGTTGATGGAGTAAACGAGGTTTACTTCATGTTCATCACCATTGGTGCCTTCCATTTTGTCATTGCTACCGGTTTTCAAACCATAGTAGTTGTACTGTAAGCCCCATTTGTCGGAAAGGCCATAGCCAAGGCCGCCCTGGAAGTTCCATTTAGAATCAGTGCTAATATTGCCCTGATTGTCATCAAAGTTAGAAGTATCAACTTCTGCTTTCGGGTTCCAAGCGCCTAAATCGAGCTGCCACTGTCCCTGGTTCCACTGCGTCTGCGGCGTAGCGAAAGCAAAGGAAGTAGCGCAGGCTGCCATAACTGCAGCCAATACTAAAGATTTCTTTTTCATCATAAATCCCAGCTTCCTATTGGTATTTAATAGTGCCACCTATGACATTATTATGTTCTAGTATACCATATTTTTGTCACAAGTGCGTCACACTATTTCATGATTTTTAGTCATTCCGCGGCCCTTCCCCATACTTTTTATGCTTCTTCCCGGCCGACGTAAGAAATGATGGTATCGAGGATATGCGGCAGTTTCTGCGAAACGCTTTCAATGTTAACGCGTTCCGTCCGTTCGTGTAAATCCTTGCCCCACGGTCCCAGGAGGAGGAAGGGAATCTGTAATTTTTTCAAGCTTTCCAGGTCAAAAGGATAGGCTTTTCCCCAGAGGAGCAAGTTTTTTTCGACCATGCCTTCATCGAAATCGGGGGCGACACAGCAGTAGCTGCAATCGGAAACGCCGTTGAAATAGCGGTCGAAGCGGACGTCCATCTGAGAGGAAATCTTTTCCAGCAGGCCCGCAAAGGCCGGCGTCGGGAAAGAGAGGCTGTCCGCCGCCGGATAATAGGGCGGTGCAAAAGCGACGATGGCCATCGGCTCTGTCATGCCCGTGAAATCGAGTATCTGTTCCAAAAGATGTATCGTTTCCTCGGTATACGTGCTGCGCCCGTTTTGCAGGGCAACGAAAGCAGCCTGTTTAGCCGCTTCATAAAAGACGTCGAAACCAGGATAGGCCGCAGCCTGCTGCAAGAGCTCATCGGCACTGCAGACGGAAACAGGCAAGTCACTGCCCATGGTCTTCTGCAAGTCATGGACGGCCCGCCGTGTTTCTTCCAGCAGGACATACATGACATCATCCGGCGTCTTGTCGTAAGTCAGCAGATTCAAGGCTGCCGCTACGCGCTGAGGCAGGGTCACGTCATAGCGTTCCTTGCGGTCCCGCAAGTAGACCCAGGCCGGCGGCGGCGTCTGTTCGCCGTCACAGCAATCCGTCAGCTCCCGGCTGCCTTCGGTCGACGCGATGAGATGGGCCAGGATACCGACGGGGTTGATGCCCTTATCATAGCATCCAATGTGAACGGGTTTGCCCTGAACAAGGATGACGGGCAGTATCTTGCCGACAGAGCCGGTATAGGCGACGAGTTTCCCCTGCTCTTTATGGTTCGGCTCGCTGTCGATGAGGATATCATAGGTCAGGCCGTACGAAGAGCGCAATTCATTGAGCAGGGTAATGGCCGTCCGCATCCCAGCCGAATACGTTTCTTCATCGGGCAGGGATAAATAAATCAGGCTGGTATTCTCCGGATGCGCTGCATAGTCTTCAAAGACAGCCAGTTGCGCTGCCGCACCGCCTTTCATATCACAAGCGCCCCTTCCAAAGAGCCATTCCCCACTTTCCCAGTCCCGGCGCACGTCTTCACTGAGCGGAGCCCGTTCCAAGGCCTTATAAAGCCCTTGCGGGTCGAAGGCCTGATCCCGCAGATAGCCATAGGCCTCTACGTCGACGACATCGTGATGATTCATGAAAATGACCGTATGTCCCGTCTTGCCGCGGACGAGGCCATAGACGACAGAACGCTGACAGCTATCGTCCGGTACATGGATGAGGCCGCTGGCGACGCCGTCTAAATGCGAAAAGAACTGTTGCAGGTACAGTTCCATCTGCCGTTCTTTCGGCGTATTCGTTTCGCTGTCAATCTGAATCATATCCTGCAAAATTTCCATAATCCGTGCTGCTCGTGCCATAGAGACACCCCCTTACTTAAAAATCCATTTTTTCCGCGACACATAATTCCAAACAGTGACGATAGCACTGGCCATGATTTTCGAGGCCATCGGATTCAGGCCTAAAATAACCGGCGACGTGAACAGCCACATGAGCAGGAGATTCCAGCCCAGGCCGATGGCACTGACGAGAAAGACCAGGGACACTTCCGTCCCGCGGTGATAGCGGCTGCCGCTGTCGAAGACGAAGCGGTTGCAGAGAATGTAGTGATACAGCGTCGACGTAGCAAAAGCCAAAGTCGTCGCTGCCAGGACCGTCTGCGTCTGTATCGAAAAGACAGCGCCGGCTGACAACAGCCGGAAGAAAATATAAAAAAGCGTCCATTCTAAGAGAGCCGCTGAGCCGCCGACGAGGAGGTACATGAATATTTTCATATACTCGTTGTTGGTATAGTCAAAGCCAAAAATCTGCTTGTGTTTCATAAAACCCTTCCTTTGTATGTTTTCACATTTATTATACGGCAAGGGAAAAATAAAAGCTACTTACTAGATAGATATGCAAAAATATGATAAAATGTAAACTAATTAGGAATACGAAATATTGTCAGAAGGAAGGCAGATATCCTGTGGATTACACGAGATGCATTAATTTTTTGCTAACCATTTCACAACACGAAGTCTTTTTAATCTTCTCCGAAAACTTGTCGGAATTCGGCATCACACCGGGACAATACGGCGTCCTGGCCTGTCTCTGGAAAGATGAAACGCTGACGCCGAAAGAAATCGCCAACATCCTGCGCGTCGAAAACTCCACCATTTCCGGAGTCCTCGACCGGATGCAGAAACGCGGCCTCATCGACCGCATCCTCGATCCCAATAACCGCCGCAGCATCCGCGTCAAACCGACGGCGGCCGGCATGGCCATCAAAGAACCCGTCCAGAAACGCATCGAAGAATTGAACGACATGGTCTTCAAAGAATTCACGCCAGAAGAACGGGAAGAACTCCTCAATCTGCTCACACGCATCGGAAACGTCTGTGCCGATGACTTGAAAGAAGGGAAATGAAAAAGAGGCTGTCCCATGAAGACAGCCTCTTTTTGAGTTTTAAGTTTGCAGTTTTTAGTTTTTAGTGAAGGTTTTTAAATTTAAAGCCCTCTTCCACAAACTACAAACTCTGTACTACAAACTATAAAGAAAAGGGGCCTCGCATGATGACAAAAGCCTTCGTGCGACGGCCCCTTTTTGAGTTTTAAGTTTGCAGTTTGTAGTTTTTAATGAAGTTTTTTTAATTTAAAGCCCTCTTCTACAAACTCCGTACTACAAACTATAAAGCAAAAGGGACCGCGCATGATAGCCTATGCCTTCATGCGCCAGTCCCACCAAAATCATACAATACCCGTTAACATGTAGAAGAATACGCCGAAGAAGGCGACGACTACTTTTAAGAGGGTGATGGCAAACATATCCTTGTAGGCTTCGCGATGAGTCAGACCGCAGATAGCCAGGGTCGTGATGACAGCGCCGTTATGGGGCAGGCTGTCCATACCGCCGGAGGCCATGGCCGCAATACGATGGACGACTTCAGCCGGGATACCGACAGCCGCCGTTTCTGCCAGGAAGTGCTGACCGAAGATATCGAGGGCGATACTGAGGCCGCCGGAAGCAGAACCGGTGATACCAGCCAGGATGTTGACCATCAAGGCGACGTTGAACAAGGGCATGCCCTGACCGATACCGAGGAGGGCATCAGCGACTTCCAGGAAGCCCGGCAGGGACGAAATAACGTTGCCGTAGCCGACTTCCGATGCCGTGTTCATGATAGCCAGCAGGGAGCCCAGAGCCCCGGCATTGAGAGCTGCCTTGACGCTGGTATTCTTGGACATGAACTTGCGGCCCGTTGCAGCAGCGATGATGATAGCAGCCAGGAGGCCGAGGACCAGAGCCCAGATAGCGACGACGTTGTGGACGCCTTTTGCCAGGAGAGGCACATTCATGGCGCGGAACGGTTCTAATAAGGATTCATCCCACTGGAAAATCATGGAGAAGTAGAAATTCAAGACCAGGACGACGATGAGCGGAATGATAGATAACTGCCAGGGCGGAAGAGAAGCTTCCGGATCGATGACTGTTTCATTGAGGGTGTGATTACCATAGCCTTCGCCGGAACGGGCCATCTGTTTACGGCGGAATTCAAGATAAATGAAGCAGAGGACAATCAACAAGGTACCGCAAATCAACCCTAAGATAGGAGCGGCAAAAGTCGTCGTTCCCAGATAAATCGTCGGGATGATGTTCTGGATCTGCGGAGAACCCGGGTAGCAGTCCATGGTGGCCGTGAAGACACCAGCGACGAAGCAGGCCGGAATCAGGCGTTTCGGAATATCGGCTTCGCGGAACAGAGCAGCTGCGAAGGGATAAACAGCGAAAGCGCAGACGAACATGGAAATGCCGCCATAGCAGAGAATCATGCAGGCGAATACGACGGCGAAGACAGCCTTATCTTTCCCGATGAGCCTGATGGTTTCCATAGCGATACTGCGGGCCATGCCCGTTTCTTCCATGACCTTGCCGAAAACGGCACCGAGGAGGAAGACCGGGAAGAAGGACTTGATGTAAGTAACGGCCTTAGCCATGAACAATTCCGTATAACCCGGTAAAATCGGCAGCCCCGAAAAGCTGGCTGCAAAAAGTGCGAAAATTGGCGCAAACAAAATAACCGAAAATCCGCGATAAGCAAATGTTACGAGTAAAAATAAACTTAGGACGATAGCAACAATCTCCATAAACTTGTTCTCCTTTTCTTTTGGTTTCCGAATGACTCATTTCGTACTCTTATCATACGTTAGAGCCAGGGAGAATAAAAGATAACGCCCTAAGACAACCTTTGCGCTTTTTGCCCATTTTGGAAATTCCATGAATGCAAAAGAGGCTGTCGCATTAAGACAGCCTCTTTTTGAGTATTAAGTTTACAGTTTGTAGTTTTTAGTGAATGGTTTTAAATATAAAGCAATCTTCTACAAACTACAAACTCCGTACTACAAACTGGTATTATTTCAATTTAGCAGCGACGTCTTTGGTGATGTCCTGGGCCTGGCCGATGACGACGGAGCCCGCGAGGACGACGTAGTCCAGGCCTTTTTCTTTCTGGACGGCCTGGGTCTTAGCGAGGATATCCTTTTCCAAGGGCGAGAACAGGGCGATGCGCTGCTGGTTCAGTTTCGTGTTGTATTTCTGTACCAATGCCTGCTGAGCAGCCTTATCGTTGGTCTTTTTCAATTCTTTCTGGAAATCCTGCTGTGCCGATTTCACATCGGACTGCCAGGCAGCCATGGTCTTAGCATACTGCGGATGCTGCTGCAAGAGGGCACCGGCATTGATTGTGCCCAGGCCCGATGCAAAAGAAGCGCCGGCAGCGCTGAGGGTCAGCATAGCAGCGGCAACGGTAGTCATCATCATTTTACGTAATTTCATAGTGGTTTCCTCCTACTTATTCTTCTACACCTGTCAGTTCCAGACATTCCTTGCGGACGCCGTCTTCACAGGAGCGCATAGCTAAAATCGTCTTTTCAAAGAGATCGTTCAAATCCCAGCCGAGTGTTTCAGCCCCTTGCTTGATGACATCCCGGGAACAGCCGGCCGCAAAGCGCTTGTCTTTGAATTTCTTTTTGAGGCTCTTGACTTCCATGTCTTTCGTGCTCTTGGACGGACGCATTTTGGCAGCCGCCCAGATAAGGCCGGTCAATTCATCGGCCGCAAAGAGGACTTTTTCCATCAAGTGCTCCGGTGCCACGTCGACACAGATGCCATAGCCATGGCAGACGACGGCATGGATGAAAGCGTCGTCGGCATCGATTTCTTTCAGCAATTCCGGCGCCTTTTTACAGTGCTGGTCCGGGTATTTTTCAAAGTCCACATCGTGGAGCAAGCCGACGAGTCCCCAAAAATCGACGGCGTCGCCATAGCCCAGTTCCAGAGCATACCAGCGCATGACGCCTTCGACAGTCAAGGCATGCATGATGTGGAAGGGTTCTTGATTATATTTCTGCAATAAAGCTAATGCTTTCGATCGTTCCATGTCACTATCTCCCCCTAGCAAATTTCGATTTACCCCATTATAGCATAAAAAACGGGCCTGACTAGTCTTTTTTCACGAAAGGGCCTGCATCGGTCATCAACGAGGCCAGGCGGTTCATGCGGAAGTCTTCGACGACCTGGATGAAAGGCCGGTAATGGATGGGATTGACGGCAAAGCCAAAGAGATGGGACGGGCAGCTGCAATCGGTACAGCCAAAACCTTCGATATGCCAATCAGACACGTCATCGACGGCCCGGGCCAGGTCATGTTCCAGGTCATCGGCCGTCCGGATAGGCAGGGCAGCGACGACGTCCGCTTCCTGGCGCAGGTAATCGATGTGCCAGTGCATCTTCTTGCGCTTGCGGCTGTGGCGGGCCAGGCGGGCAGCCAGGTTCTTCCGGGCTGAACCGGTATAGACGTAATAGCCGGCCGGGAAATGGAAGATTCCCTTGGAACCGATGGTGATATCCTTCGTTTCCGCCAGATGAAGGATGAATAAATAATCACCACCATCGTGATTCTCCCGTTCCAGGATAGCCTGGGGATAGGCCAAAACGCCGGCTGCGCCGGGCCTTGCAAAGGAGCTGTCCCAGTGCAGGGCCAGGGCCTTCCAGTCCAGCTGCGGCGCCGCTTCATAAAAAGCCTGGGCAAAGGCCGGATCCGTATGGTAGTCCGGCAGGAACCAGCGGGCCCGGTCCCAGTGGACCAGGAACAAGACGCCTGTATGGATCCCCTGGCGGCTCATGGCGGCTAATTCTAAGATATGCTTGCGGCCCCGTTCGGTGACGGCATCGGGGAACATGGCGCCGTCGCGGCTGAAGAGAGTACACGATTTGACTTCGACAAAAAATCGTTCTTCGCCCCGCCCCAGGAGCAGGTCGAAACGGCTGTCGCCGACCGTAACTTCCCGGCGGACGAGGTCCCAGGATTCCCAACCGGGAATAAGATGTTCCCGGACCAGCCAGGCTGCCGTATCATTATTATATTGCGTGTCGAGCAGGATAGGGACGCCATCGCGCTCGATACCGACGACATCGTAAGCCGTCCGGCGCTTGGGATTGGCTGCCGGCCGGACGTAGACCGTCACGCCGGGAAAGAGCAGTTCCCACATGCGTCCGGGATTGGGCATATGGCAGGTCACGACCTCCCCGTCCAAATCAATATGAGCGATAAAGCGATTGGGCCTGTCGACAAAGGCCCCCTTGCGGATAGAAAACATTTCCATAGCGTTCTCCTGTCTGTGAAAAAGAGGCTGTCGCATTAAGACAGCCTCTTTTTTCGTTTGAAGTTGAAAGTTTGATGTTTGATGTGGATGGTTTTAAATTTAAAGCTGTCACTTCAAACCTCATACATCAAACCTCAAACATTAAAGAAAAAGGAACCTTGCATGATAACAGAAGCCTTCGTGCGACAGCCCCTGCGACCTGCGGCCTGCGAACTGCGGCCTGCGGGACGCTCCGCGTCCCTTAATCCTCCAGCCATTCACCGGTGAAGGTGACGGCTGCCGGACCGGTCATGTAGACGTTGCCGTCTTGTTCATTGTATTCGATGTGCAGCGTACCTAAGTAGAGCTGTACGTCGACGCTGCGGCCGGTGAAGCCGTTCATGAAAGAACCAACGGCACAGGCACAGGAACCCGTCCCGCAGGCCAGGGTAGCACCGGCACCGCGTTCCCATGTATGGACCTTAATCGTATGGTCGTCGATGACCTGGACGAAGTTCATATTAGTCTTACGCGGGAAGGCCTTATAGGTTTCAAATTTCGGGCCTAATTCATGGAGATCGACGGCGTCGACATCTTTGACATAGGTCATGGTATGGGGGACACCCATGAGCAGGCTGGTAATCTTGTAGGTCTTGCCGTCGATTTCGATGGGTTCATCGACGACAGGCCCTTCCGGCCCTTCCATGGGAATCTGGGCACGGTCCGTAAAGGGCTTGCCCATGTTGATGGTGACCAGGCTGACCTTGCCGTCCTCGCCGACAGTGACTTTCGGTTTCATGATACCTGCCAGGGTTTCAACGGCAAATTCCTTCTTGTCGATGATGCCGTTGTCGTAGACGTATTTAGCAAAGCAGCGGATGCCGTTACCGCACATTTCAGCTTCACTGCCATCGGCATTGATGATGCGCATGCGGACGTCGGCTTTATCACTCGGTACGATGACGATGATGCCATCGGCACCGATGCCCGTGTGAGGTGCACACATCTTGACGGCCAGCTGGGAAAAATCCTTATCAGCGCCGTTTTTATCTTCCAAAAAGACGAAATCATTGCCTAAGCCGTGCATTTTTACGAATTTCATAGTTGAACCCTCCATAAAAAACTATCTATATTTAACATCAATTAATTCCTTGAATCCTTACAGTTGTTATTATACAATAGCGGAAAGTGGCAAATATATGTAAATAATGCTATTTATATTGCAAATCCTGTTATAAGGTATCGAGAGAGGCGACACAGCTATGGCGCAAAAAACTGGTTATTTAGCGGAAAAACTCAAACTCTTCCATCTATCGGACAAGCGGCAGTGGACCTGCCCCTATCATTACCATGACTTCGACAAGATCACCCTCTTTTTCCGGGGCCATGTATCGTATGACGTCGAAGGGACGGCATATGACTTGCAGCCCTTCGACATCGTCGTCATTCCGGCCGGCAGGATCCACCGCCCCATCATCTATGGAGATGCCGTCTACGAACGCATCATCGCCTATATTTCCCCGGCCTATCTGAAAGGGTATGAACACCGCGGCTGTCCGGCCGGGCAGATATTCACGCGAAAAAACGCTCCCATCCTGCGCCAGCCCCAGGAAGCCGACAATTTGTACAACGTATCGTGCCGCCTGCGCCGGGCCTGGTCCGAAAGGGGCCCGGAAAGCCCGCTCTTACAGGAAACGCTGTTTACGGAGTTCATGATCCACCTGACCCGAGCCCTGCAGAAAGACAAGCTCCACGTCGTCCAAAAAGGGCACCAGAATGAGAAGATACGACGCATCCTGGCTTATATCGAGGCCAACCTGAGCGGCAACCTGTCCATTTCCAGTCTGGCCGCTGCCTTTTTCATGAGCCCGGACTACCTCATGCACCTCTTCAAGGCCGAGACAGGCATGACAGCCGCCAGCTACATTACGACGAAACGGCTGCAAAAAGCCCGCCACCTCATGCAGGAGGGGCGGGCTCTGACGGAAATCTGCTACGATTGCGGATTCACCAATTATTCAACATTCTACCGGGCCTGGAAAAATCACTACCACACATCCCCCAAAGAGGGAATCCGCGCTTTTCCCGATACCTTCGACGAATAACTCAGCGGTTCTTATTGTAATTGATGAGGCAGCCGGCTTTGACGATTTTCTTTTCATCGTCCGTCATAGGCGCGATGTACAGCGACAATTCGCGCAGGTCCTTGCCGACGACATAAGCCTTGATGGCTTTCATGTCGCCGTCGAGGGCTTTTTTGATGTCCGGCACGTAGATGTAATCGCCGATTTCAAAATCCGGCTGGCCTTCCATCTGGAAGGGCAGCATGCCCCAGTTGATGACGTTGGAACGATAGCGCTTGGTCGCATATTCCTGGCAGATATTGGCCAGGCCGCCGAGGACGCGCTGACAGCTGGCGGCTTGTTCACGGGCCGAACCATCGCCCGGTTTAATGCAGTAAATCATGCTGCCGATTTCTACATCCTTCATGGAAACGTCGCCAAAGTGAGCGCGCAGGACGGCGAAGACGTCTTTCAGGGCCGGGTCGACGCCAGCCGGGCAGTCACCGGCCAGGCGGGCCCGTTCTACTTTGTCGACGGCTTTGGCACGGCCGACGTATTCCGGATCGCGGCGGGACAAAGTGAATTCAGCCAGGCCCAGGGGATTGGAGCGGTACGACGACGTTTCACCGGACGGAATGAGTTCGTCTGTCGTCGTAACCGGATCGAGAATTTTCGAGCAGACCTTGAGCAGGACCGAATCGGCCAGGGGTTCCATTTCCGGCCAATCCTTGATGTTCGGACCGTAAACCAGGGAAGCCTTTTCATCGGCCTGGCCGAAGCCCTGGTAGACGCGGGTTGCATAGGGCTGGTCATCGTAATCATAAGGCGCTTCGACATAATCGTCCATATAGCCTTCGGCCGAGGTCAGGACGCCGCCGTTGGCTGCTGTCGCGGCGATGGAACGGGCATCCATGAGGGCCACCGAAGCGAACTGGCCATTGCCCGGTTTCGAGCCTTCGCGGTTGGGGAAATTACGCGTCGTATGGCGGATACTGAAGGCATTGTTAGCCGGCGTATCGCCAGCGCCAAAGCAGGGACCGCAGAAAGCCGTCTTGAAGATGGCCCCCGCTTCCAGGAGCGATGCGACGGCGCCTTTGCGGACCAGGTCGAGGTAGACCGGCTGCGATGATGGGTAGACGTCCAGAGTAAAGTTGCCATTGCCGCAGGAAGCCTGCTTGAGGATGTGGGCAGCGGCCATGACATTGCTGTAGTTGCCGCCAGCACAGCCGGCGATGACGCCCTGCTGGACCTGGAGTTTGCCGTTCTTGATTTTATCGGTCAGGCTGTATTTCAAATCCTTATTGCTCATGCGGCCGTTGATGGCTTCTTCCGTTTCATGGAGGATGTCTTCCAGGTTATCGTTGAGCTCATCAATGGTAAAGGCATTGCTGGGGTGCATGGGCATGGCGATCATCGGCTTGATGGTGCTTAAATCAATATAAATCATGCCGTCATAATAGGCGACGTCGGCCGGATTCAATTCCTTATAAGCATCACCGCGGCCGTGCTGGGTCAGATAGGCCCTGGTATCGTCGTCCGTCCGCCATACCGACGACAGACAGGTCGTTTCCGTCGTCATGACATCGACGCTGTTTCGGTAATCCGTCGTCATCGAAGCGACGCCAGGGCCGACGAATTCCATGACCTTATTCTTGACATAGCCGTTCTTGAAGACAGCGCCGACGATGGCGATGGCAATGTCGTGCGGACCGACGGCGGGACTCGGTTTGCCCGTCAGATAGACGCCGACGACACCGGGATAGGCGATATCATAGGTATCGCACAGGAGCTGTTTGACCAGTTCGCCGCCGCCTTCACCGACGGCCATGGTCCCCAGTGCGCCATAACGGGTATGGCTGTCGGAGCCGATGATCATACGGCCGCAGCCGGCCATCTTTTCACGCATGTACTGATGGATGACGGCGACGTGGGGCGGAACGAAGATACCGCCGTATTTCTTGGCTGCCGACAAGCCGAAGACGTGGTCGTCTTCATTGATGGTGCCACCGACGGCACAGAGTGAATTATGGCAGTTCGTCAGCACATAGGGAAGGGGAAATTTTTCCATTCCCGATGCCTTAGCCGTCTGGATGATGCCGACAAAGGTAATGTCATGAGAAGCCATGGCATCGAACTTGATTTTCAAGTGGTCCATGGACTCTGATGTATTATGATTTTTTAAGATAGAATAGGCGATCGTCCCTTTCCGCCCTTCTTCTTTCGAAATAGTCTTGCCTGTGAGCTGTCTGAGTTTGGCCACATCCTGTTCCGGTACGATATCCTTCCCGTTAACGAGGTATGCACCTCCATCATATAACTGAATCATTCCAAGCCCTCCTTTGTCATCGCCTGGGCGATGGCTTTTCTCATCGTGAAAATATCGCAATTCATTTTCACAATATAAAATTTTAAGCATTTCAATAAATATTATATCATAATTAAAACGGCCGTGGCTACCCTTAAAACGTTTTACACTTTACGCGATTTTCATTTTACTTTCTCCATAATTATGCTATAATAACTTATACTTTGCAGGAATATGTTAAAAATTATTCCCAAAATAAAATTTATGAATATTCGTGGATAGCCGATATTTTATAAGTTATTCTCCCATATTCATACTTGCAGGAAAGAGAGGAATCACATTGGACAAAAATATTTATTTAGCCCAGTTTTACGGCAAGTCACAAAACTACACACAGATTCCCCGCGAATGGTTCTCCAAGTACGGCGTAAAGCGCGGCCTGCGCAATGAAGATCACACTGGCGTCCTCGTCGGCCTGACCCGCATTGCCGATGTCGTCGGCTATCAGCGCGACGACAAAGGCCAAAAAGTCGACTGCGACGGCGTCTTGTACTATCGCGGCATCGACATTCGCGAGCTGGCTAAAGTGGAAAATTATCGAGGCTATTTATACGAAGAAGCCAGCTTTCTCCTCCTCTTCGGCTACTTGCCGACAGAAGATGAATTGAATGCCTTCTGCAAGGTCTTACAAAATGGCTACGACCTGCCGGACGACTTCCTGGAAATGAACCTCCTGCGACTGCCCGGCAAGAACCTGATGAACAAATTGCAGCACGCCCTGCTGACACTCTATAACTATGACCCCGACCCGGATAACACCGACGTCTACCAGACGCTCCGCAAGGGCTTGAACATCATGAGCAAGCTGCCTTCCATCGCAGTCTACGCTTATATGTCCAAGGTCCATTATTATAACCGCAAGAGCCTGGTCATCCACTATCCCCGTAAGGACTATTCGACGGCAGAAAATATTCTGTCCATGCTGCGGCCGGACAGCAAATTCACGCCAAAAGAAGCGCAGCTCCTGGATCTCCTCTTGTTCCTCCACGCTGACCACGGCGGCGGCACGAACTCGACGTTCACCAATATCGTCGTCTCGTCGACGGATACGGACATCTATTCCAGTATGGCCAGCTCTGTCGGCGCCCTCAAGGGCCCGCGCCATGGCGGTGCCAATATCCGCGTCTCCCTGATGATGGAACAGGTCATCGATGCCATCGGCATCAAGGCCACGGACGAACAGATTGTCGACGTCATCCACCAGATTCTCAACAAGAAGTTCAAAGGCAGCCACGATGGCCTGGTCTATGGTTTCGGCCACGCCGTCTACACCTTATCGGACCCGCGCGCCGAAATCATGCGCCATTACTGCGGCATCCTGGCCAAGGAAAAGGGCATGACCGACGTCTTCCGCTTCTACAACCGCTTTGAAAAACTGGCCATGAAGACCTTGAAAGAAGAAAAGGGCGTCAATATGTGCAGCAATGTCGATTATTACAGCGGCTTCGCCTACAACATGCTGGGCATCCCGCGCGACCTCTACACGCCGCTCTTCGTCATCAGCCGTATGGTCGGCTGGCTGGCCCATAATATCGAACACAAACTCTATGATAACCGCATCGTCCGCCCGGCAGCAAAATACGTCGGCGACCTCATGGATTATATTCCCAGAAAGGACAGATAGAACATGAAGACAATCACTGTATTCAAAGGCGATGGCATCGGTCCGGAAATCACCGACGCTGTCCTGCAGATTCTCGATGCCGCCAAGGCTCCCCTGACTTATGAATGTTTCAACGTCGGCGCTGCCGAATATGAACGCCATGGTGCCCTCATCCCGGACGACGCTTTCGCCTCTTTTGAAAAGACCCGTCTGTTATTGAAATCGCCGATTACGACCCCCATCGGCAAAGGGTTCCGTTCGCTCAACGTCACGCTGCGCAATAAATATGATCTCTACGCCAATATCCGTCCGGCAAAATCGAACACAGCCGTCAAGACGCCCTTTCCCAACGTCGATATCGTCACCTTCCGGGAAAATACAGAAGACCTGTACATTGGCGTAGAATACAAGATGAACGAAGACACAGTCCACGCCATCAAACTCATCACCCGCAAGGCCAGTGAACGCATCATCCGGGCAGCCTTCGACTATGCCGTAGCCCACGGCCGCAAAAAGGTCACCTGCGTCCATAAGGCCAACATCCTCAAGATGAGCGATGGCTTATTCCTCGATATTTTCCACACCATCGCCAAAGACTACCCGCAGATCGAAAGCGACGACAAAATCGTCGACAACACGTGCATGCAGATGGTCATGCGGCCGGAACAGTTCGACATCATCGTCACGCCGAACCTCTATGGCGACATCCTGTCCGACCTGACCAGCGGCCTCATCGGCGGCCTGGGCCTGCTGCCTTCCATGAATATCGGCGACGACTACGCCATGTTCGAAGCCGTCCACGGCAGTGCCCCGGATATCGCCGGCAAACACATCGCCAACCCGACAGCCCTCTTGTGGTCGGCCTGCATGCTCCTGGAATACATCGGAGAAACAGCTATCGCCGCCAAGATACGCAAGGCCGTCGACGAAGTATTAGCCGAAAAGCAGCACCTGACCCCCGACCTGGGCGGCAGCGCCACGACGGAAGAATACCGCGACGCCGTTATTGCTAAACTGTAAGTCTAAGGAGGCATCCCATGAAGATTACCGTCTTAGGCTGCGGCCGCTGGGGCAGTTTCCACGCCTGGTATGCCGACCACATCGGCCACGACGTCACCTTGTGGGGCCGACCCGGTTCGCAACACTTACAGGAACTCGTAAAGACCCGGCAAAATGAATACCTGCGACTGCCCGATTCCATCACCTTGACCTCTGATTTGACGGCAGCCCTGGCGGCAGCCGATATCTGCATCATCTCCATCAGCGCTCAGCAGCTGCGCCGCTTCACCCATCAACTGAAAGAAGCCGGTTTCGCCCCGGCCCTGCCCTTCGTCCTGGCCATGAAGGGCCTGGAAGAAGGAAGCGGCAAGCGGTTGACGACAGTCATGGCCGAAGAACTTGGGGCATCAGTACGAACGGCCGTCTGGGTCGGGCCAGGTCACGTACAGGATTTCATCAGCGGCATGCCGAACTGCATGGTCATCGCCTCGGCCGATGATGCCTTGACCCACTTCTTAGTCGATACCTTCACGAGTCCCCTCATCCGCTTCTATTACGGCCAGGACCTGTTGGGCATCGAAATCGGCGCAGCTGCCAAGAACGTCATGGGCATCGCCGCCGGGATGCTCGACGGCGCTCACCTGACCAGCCTGAAAGGGGCCCTCATGGCCCGCGGCGCCCATGAACTGTCGGTCTTAGTCGAGGCCATGGGCGGACAGGCCATGACCGTCTATGGCCTGAGCCACCTCGGTGACTACGAAGCGACCCTCTTCTCGCCGCACAGCAATAACCGCCGCTTCGGTCAGGACTTCATCGAAGGAAAACCCTTCAAAAAATTGGCCGAAGGCGTCAGCACGACAGAGGCGCTCCTCGATTTATCCCGAAACTATAGCGTAGAACTGCCCATTACGGCAGCCGTCCACGCCATCATAAAAGAAAAAAAGGACCCCCACGAGGTCCTGAAAAATCTATTTCTCCGTTCCACTAAGAGCGAATAAAAAAGACCTGTCGCAACGCGACAGGTCTTTTTTTAGTGGTTAGCAGTTAGTGGCTAGGGGTTAGCGGATGGTTTTAAATTTAAAGCCATCTTCTCCAAACTACAAACTCCGTACTACAAACTATTTTCCTTGTTCGATC
>CABMPA010000002.1 GCA_902388315.1 uncultured Megasphaera sp.
CGCGGCAACGGCAACGTGCCGACGGAACCGCAGTTCGTCAACATCGCCAAGGATGCAGATATCCTGGAAGGGGATACACTGGTCACATCGGGCTTCGGCTCCATCTATCCGAAGGGCCTGCCCATCGGCACCATCGTATCAATCCATCAGAATGAAAATGATTTCGTAAAATATGCCGTCATTCGTCCCAGCGTCGATTTCTCCAAATTGGAAGAAGTCTTCGTCATCTTGAAGTCGGCTGATACCGGGTCTTATGAAAAACCGGAAGTCACGCCGAAACTCGTACCGCAGACGAATCGCGACAAAGTAGAAGGAATTAAAGGAGCCGCGGCATTATGAAGAAACTGAACTGTGTCATGACAGCCTTCATCGTCTTTATTATGCAGGCTGCCATCCTGCCTTTTATGTTTAACAGCGTGAGCCAGCCTAACCTCATTTTTGTCTTCGTCGTCCTCATGGCCCTCCATCACGGTCAGCGCATCGGCATCATCACGGCCCTCTTGGGCGGCTTTTGCCAGGATGTCATTATCGGCAATTTCTTTGGCCTGCACCTCCTGGTCTATCTCATCGTAGCCCTCATCTGCAGCTACCTCGGCCGTGACATCGACAAGGACCAGTGGGTACTGACGCTGCTCATCGTCCTCGGGGCGACGGAAGTCGGCCTGGTCCTGACCTGCGGCTTCCTCTTCCTGGCTGGACAGTACATCAACATCGCCGCCTACTTGCTGGAATTCAGCATCCCTATGCTTGTTTATCACGGAATCCTGGCCCTGCCGGTGGATCACATCGTCTGGCATCTGCGCCGCGACGATGCCTTTTACGGGTTTCCGGGCTATCGCTGGTAAATAAAGGAGATTTAGTTACATGCTTGAAGCGTTATTGAAAAAGAAGAATCAAGATGGCCGTTTCCGCTACCTTTACTGGATCGTCATCGCGATTTTCGTCATCCTTATCAGCCGGCTGGTCTATTTGCAGCTCTTTGCCGGTGAATATTACTATACCCTGGCCGAAGGGAACCGCCTGCGGGCTATCCCTATTGCGGCCATGCGCGGCATCATGTACGACCGCAACGGCCAGATCCTGGTCGGTTCGCGGCCGAGCTTCATGGTGACCTATGTGCCGCCGAAAGACGGCATGAGCGACGAAGAACTGCAGAAACTGGCCGGTATCCTCAACATGCCGGAAGACAAGCTGCGGGAAAAGGTCCAGAAGGTCAAGAGTTCTTACGTGCCGACAGTCCTGGCCAATGACCTGACCCAGGATATCGTCACTAAAATCGAAGAACAGCGTAATGACCTGCCTGGCGTCTCCGTCGACGTCCAGCCCATACGCTATTATCCCTACAAGATGATGGCTGCCCAGGTCTTCGGCTATGTCGGCCAGATCGATGAAGACGACGCCAAGCGCCTGGAAGGCGTTGAAGGCGTATCCAACATCACTCAGATCGGCCGGGCCGGCCTGGAAGCCTATTATGATGACCTCCTGCGCGGCAAAGACGGCGGCCGTCAGGTCGAAGTCGACGCCGCCGGCAGCCCGGTCAAAGAAATGGAACGTAAGGACCCGGTAGCTGGCCATAATATGCACCTGACCATCGACCTCTACCTGCAACAGGCTACGGAACGGGCCATGGACCGCCAGATTGCCAACGGCATCGGTACCCACGGCATCGCGGCTGTCGCCATCGACCCCAATACGGGCGCCGTCCTGGCCATGGCCAGCCGCCCGGCTTACGACCCGAACTGGTTTACCCGGGGCATTACGGAAAAGGAATGGTCCCTCATCAACGACAATCCCAACCACCCCATGGAAAACCGCGTCATTGCCGGCGAATATCCGCCGGGCTCCACGTTTAAGCTGATTACCGGTTCGGCTGCCCTGGAACTCAAGAAAGTCACGCCAGATGAAATGATCTTCGACAGTGGCCGTCACTGGTTAGTCGATATGCGCAACGCCGGTGGCGAAGCCCTGGGCTGGATCAATTTTGTCGAAGCTCTGGCTAAGTCCGATAACGTATACTTCTACGAAATGGGCCGCCGCGTCGGCATCGACGAACTGGCAAAATACGCCCGCATGTTCGGCATGGGCAAGAAGACGGGCATCGCCCTGCGCGGCGAAGCACCGGGCCTGGTCGCCAGTGCGGAATATAAGAAGAAAAATTTCCATGATGAATGGTATCTGGGCGATACCTTCAACTCGGCTATCGGCCAGGGCTTCCAGCTGGTCACACCGCTCCAGGCAGCCATGATCGTCAGCGAAGTCGCCAACGGCGGCATCCAGTACCGGCCGTTCATCGTCAGCCGTATCGACAACCTCGACGGCACGCCATATAAGATTTTCGCACCGGAACAGGTCGGCACCCTGTCCGTATCCAAGTCGACGCTGGACCTGGTCCGCGAAGGGATGCGTAACGTTGCCGAAGAATCCGGTACCGCGGGTTCGCTGTTCGCAGGGTTCCCCATCCAGGTCGCCGGCAAGACCGGGACGGCGGAAAATTTCGGCGGCACCGACCATGGCTGGTTCGTCGCCTACGCGCCGTATGAACATCCGCGCATCGTCATCGCCGTCCTGACTGAACAGGGCGGGTTCGGCTCCCTGTCGTCCGGCCCGATTGTCCGCTCCATGCTGGAAGCTTACTTCCACGTCGGCGAATATGCCGAAGGGGCACCGAAAGATAAGGACAAAGATGGTAAAGATAACAAAGCCGATAAGAATACCCACGATGGGAAGGGTGACCGTCAGTACAACAGTGACGACCGGGACCGGTAAGGTCTGGTGACGGCCTCATCCCATCAGAAAGGAAAGTGATTTCATGTCCCAGCTCATCGCCATTGCATCCGGCAAGGGCGGCGTCGGCAAGACCCTGATCACGGCGGCCCTGGCCGTCCTCTTGCAGCGCCGGGGCCATCGCGTCCTGGCGGCCGATGCCGATATGGGGTTGCGCAATCTCGACCTGCTCTTTGGTCTGGACGGCGCTATCCGTTACGATGCCAGTCAGGCCGCGCGGGGGAAGTGCCTGCCCGGCCAGGCCCTGCTGACGGTCGTGCCGGGACTGGATTTTCTGCCGGCCAGCCAGAAACGGACCTGGGAACGGGTCGACATCCCGTCATACCAGTATGTCCTGGAATCTTTGGCGGCCTCTTATGACTATACGCTCATCGACTGCCCGCCCGGCCGTGATGGCGCGTATAAGGCGGCGACGGCCCTGGCCGATACCCTTTTGTTCGTCGTCGAACCGTCGCCGTCGTCGCTGCGCGATGCGTCCAGGCTCATGCAGTATTGCGACCGGCAGAAGCGTTTTCACTACGACGTCATCCTCAATAATTTTTATGCCGACGGCCTCATCACAGCGGACGCGGCCAAATCGAGCTTGCAGACCGGCCATCTCGCCGGTCTCTTGCCGCATGATGAAGGCATCGACCGGGCTGCCGCTGCAGGGCAGATTGCCTGTGTATCAGAATCGCTGCCTTTCTGTCAGGCCCTGTCGGCGACGGCAGATTGGCTGGAAACGGGGAAGGCCATCGAAGAATCATCTTTGACGGCACTGCTGCCGAAGCAGCAGGCCCGGCCTGTTTCATCAGGACTGTCACTGCGCTGCCGCCGTCAGGAATGTCAAAATTGGCGCCACTATCGTCGATAGGAGAGAAAAATGTTTATTCAACGCGAATGGAAAAACTTAGATAAAGTCATGCTCATCGTGAGCTTCCTCATCGTTTGCATCAGCCTGTGCATCATCGGCAGTGCGACGCATATCAATAAAGGGGCCATCAATTACGACTTCGTCGCCAAGCAGGGGGCGGCTTTCGTCATCGACTTGATGGTCATCCTCTTTTTCAGCCGTTTCGACTATGCGAAGCTGAAAAAATACGCCAAGCCCCTGTACATCATCAACCTGCTCATGCTGGTCGCCGTCATGTTCGTCGGTACGTCGGCCCTGGGGGCGCAGCGCTGGATCCAGATTGGACCGATTACCTTGCAGCCGTCGGAATTTTCCAAGCTCATCATGATCATCTGCACGGCATCCATCCTCAGCGACCGCGTAGGTCAGCTCAATACGTGGCGCCAGGTCCTGCCCATCGGCCTCTACGTCGGGATTCCCTTCCTGCTGGTCTTGAAACAGCCTGACTTGGGGACGAGTCTTGTCTTCCTGGCCATTACCTTCGGCATGCTCTTCGTCGGCCGCATCAAGATGGCCCTCTTGCGCAACGTCTTCCTGGCCGGTGTCGTCCTGGCACCGGTAGGCTGGCATTTCCTCAAGGATTACCAGAAGTCCCGTATTACGGTCTTCCTCAATCCGAATGCCGATCCCTTTGGCGCCGGCTACCATATCATTCAGTCGAAGATCGCCATCGGTTCGGGGATGCTCTTTGGCAAAGGACTTTTCCAGGGGACCCAGAGCCAGCTGAACTTCCTGCCGGAAAACCATACGGACTTCATCTTTTCCGTCATCGGCGAAGAACTGGGCTTTTTGGGCTGCATCTTCCTCTTGTTCCTGTACTTCATCCTGGTCTATCGCGGCCTGATGATCGCCAAAGACTGCAAGGACAGCTTTGGTATGATGCTGGCAACCGGCGTCGTATCCATGTGGGCTTTCCAGATCCTGGTCAACGTCGGCATGACCTGCGGCATCATGCCGGTCACGGGGATTCCCCTGCCGTTCATGAGTTATGGTGTCAGTGCTTTGACGACCAATATGATGGGCCTGGGCCTGTTACTGAGTATTTACATGCGTCAGCAGACGATGATTTTTTAACCCGCCGAGAAGGAGGAAACTAATTTGTCACATCCCGTGGAGATCGATCCGATTTTACTGAGCAAAGTCAGCAAACCTGCCCGCTACGTCGGCGGCGAATGGAATAGTGTCGTCAAGGACCACGACGCTGTCAAGCTGACCGTTGCCTATTGTTTTCCTGACGTCTACGAAGTCGCCATGAGCCATCTGGGCCTGCGCATCCTCTATGCGCTCCTCAATGAACGCCCCGATGTAGCGGCCGAACGGGTCTATGCGCCCTGGCCGGATATGGAAGATGTCATGCGCAGTCAGGGATATCCGCTCTTTTCCCTGGAAACGAAGACGCCTGTCCGCGATTTCGACATGGTCGGCTTTACCCTCCAGTATGAAATGAGCTTCACCAATATCCTCAACATGCTCGACCTGGCAGGCATCCCGCTCTTTGCCAAAGACCGCGGTGACGATATGCCCCTGGTGGCCGCCGGCGGTCCCTGCGCCTATAACGCCGAACCGCTGGCCGATTACATCGATGTCTTTTTCCTCGGTGAATCGGAAGAATCGACGCAGGTCCTGGCCGATACGATCATTGCCTGGAAAGAGCAGGGGAAACCGGGCGGCAAAAAGGGCCTCTTGAAACAGCTCTCGCAGCAGCCGGGCAACTACGTGCCGTCCTTCTATGAAGCCCGGTACGATGAAAAAGGCGATTTCCAGGGCTTGACGGCCATCGAACCGGGCGCACCGGCAGAAATCGAGAAGTGCGTCGTTTCCGACGTGGAACACGTCTTTTTCCCGACCAGACCCATCGTTCCCAACATCGACATCGTACACAACCGGGCCGTCCTGGAACTCTTCCGCGGCTGCAGCCGGGGCTGTCGTTTCTGTCAGGCCGGCATGCTCTATCGTCCAGTCCGGGAAAAGTCGCCGGAGCACCTGGCAGACCTGGCTAAACAGATCATCGCCAATTCCGGCTACAATGAGATTTCCCTCATGAGCCTCAGCTCAGCCGACTACTCCTGCCTGCCCGAACTGGTCGACCAGCTCCTGGACGAGTTCAAAGGCCAGAAAGTCAGCGTCAGCCTGCCGTCGCTGCGGGTCGACAGCTTTTCCGTCGACATCGCCAAGAAGGTCCAGCAGGTCCGCAAGAGCGGCCTGACCTTTGCTCCCGAAGCCGGGACCCAGCGCCTGCGCGACGTCATCAATAAGGGCGTCACCGAAGAAGATTTGCTGGCGGCCTGTGAAAATGCCTTTGAAAACGGCTGGTCCACGGTCAAGCTCTACTTCATGATGGGCCTGCCGACAGAAACGGACGAAGACCTGGCCGGCATTGCCGACCTGGCCTATAAGGTCCTCAACCTCTACCGCAAAGTGACCCACAAGAACAACGGCAAGGTCACGGTCTCCGTATCGAGCTTTGTACCCAAGTCGCACACGGCCTTCCAGTGGTTCGGCCAGCTGCCCATCGAAGAAATCGAACGGAAACAGCAGTACATCAAGGGCCTCATCAACGACAAACACATTTCCTATCACTACCACGACGCCAAGACGGGCCGCCTGGAAGCGACCTTCGCCCGCGGCGACCGCCGCATGGGCAAAGTCCTCTATGAGGCCTGGAAATTGGGCTGCAAGTTCGACGGCTGGACGGAAATGTTCGATTACGATATGTGGATGAAAGCCTTCGACCTGGCCGGCATCGACCCGGATTACTATGCCGCCCGGACTCGCAGTCTCGACGAAGCCCTGCCCTGGGACCACCTCAGCAACGGGGCTGCCAAAGCCTATTTGCAGCGCGAATGGCAGAAGGCCTCCCAGGCCGAGCTGACCCATGACTGCCGCCGGCTGCCCTGTACGGGCTGCGGCGTCTGCCCGCATCTGGGCGTATCCATCATCGACAGAAAGGAAGGGGACGACCATGGAAAGACTACGTTTAGCTGTTAAGAAAGACGGGGCCCTGCAATTCCTGTCGCACCTCGATTTCGCCCGGGCCGTGCGCTACGTCATCATCCGGGCCAAGCTGCCCATCTGTTATTCCGAAGGCTTCAACCCGCACATGAAGCTCAGCTTCGCCTCGGCCCTGGGCGTCGGCGTCTCGGCCGATGTGGAATACCTCGATATGGAACTGGCCGAAAAGCTGCCCGTCGCCGACGTCATGGCGCGCATGAATGCCATGTCGCCCAATGGCTTTGCCGTCCTCGACGGCAAATATGTCGACGCCAAGGCGCCGAAGCTGATGGCCATTGCCAACTACGCCGTCTATACCCTGCGGGGCCCGCTGACGGAAGACCTCAGCCAGAACGGGCTCAACCAGATTTTGGCGAAGTTCAACGAGGCGTCGAGCGTCCTCTACGAAAAAGTATCCCATAAAGGCAAGCACCGCGTGCGGACCATCGACGTCAAGCAGCACGTCGTCGAAGCCGTCCACGGAAACGTCAAAGATGGCAATGTCTATTTGACGGTCGGCATCTATCAGACCGGCGAAGGGGCCATCAAGCCGTCACAGGTCTGGGAAATCCTGGGCAAAGAATTTGGCCTGCCCATCCATACCGACATGATGCTGGCCCGCCGGACGGGCATCTTCGTCCGCAAAGAAGATGGCAAGAAATATTCGTTATTCGAGGGATAATATGAAAGGTACACTTTACTGCGTCGGCGTCGGCCCGGGCGATCCGGAACTGCTGACCCTGAAGGCGCTGAAAATCATCCGCACTTGTTCCGTTTTAGCGGTGCCCCAGAGCCGGACCGGCGTCGTCACGGCCCAGGGCATCCTCTTGAAAGCCCTGGACGGCTGCGGCATTTCTTTAGCTGATAAGACGGTCGTGGCCATGGATTTTCCCATGACCCGCGACGACCAGGTCCTCCAGGGGGCTCACGAGAAAGCAGCGCGCCGTCTTATAGATGAACTCGACGAAGGCCGCGATGTCTGCCTCATCACCCTGGGCTGCCCGACGGTCTACGCGACCAGCATCTATGTCCACCGCATTGTCTGTGACGCCGGTTATCCGACGGAAATCGTGCCCGGTGTGCCCAGTTTCTGCGCCGTCGCCGCCAAGCTTCAGCAGCCGCTGTGTGAAAAGGATGAAGCCCTCATCGTCATCCCCGGCAATAATGCACACCGCAGGGAACTGCTGGCCCTGGAAGGCAGCAAGGTCATTATGAAGCCATCGGGCCGGCTGGCACCGATTCAGGAGGAACTGCGGGACCTGCAGCTCCTCGATAAGGCCTCGATGATCGAACGTTGCGGCCTGCCGGGGGAACGGGTCTATGAAAAAGCGTCCGACGCCAAAGAAACAGGCTATTTCGCCGTCCTATTAGTGAAATAGCCTGTCTGTAATTTACCAATTTGCCCGCACAGGAGGAATGAGAAGATGAAAACAATCGTAGGCAATGTCATGCCAGAAGAGACGCGCATGGCTATCCTGGAGGATGGTCGTCTTCGTGATTTCGCTGTCGAACGCAATGACGACATGCACATTGTCAACCATATCTATAAAGGGACGATCCAGAACATCCTGCCGTCCCTGCAGGCTGCCTTCGTCAACATCGGCCGCCACAGGAACGCCTTCATCTATATGGGTGACATGTTCCCGCGGGCGGCGTCGAAAGAGGAAATCCAGCAGATGCACCTGTCCGTAGGCCAGTCGGTCCTGGTTCAGGTCATCAAGGATGAACAGGGCATGAAAGGGCCGAAGGTCACGGCCAACGTCAGCCTGGCCGGACGCTATGCCGTCCTCATGCCGACCGTCGATTATATCGGCGTGTCCAAGAAGATACGCGATGAAGAAGAGCGGAACCGCCTGCGCCGCATCGTGTCGGAAATCAAGCCCGACGGCATGGGCCTCATCATCCGCACCGTCGCCAAGGGCGTGTCCCGGGATGAGCTCTTAGGCGACCTGAAGTACCTCCTGGGGACGTGGGACAGTATCCTCCAGCGATATAAGCTGGCCCGCAAGCCGACCCTCTTATATCGCGAAGCCGACCTGGTCATGCGCATGATCCGCGACCATTTCACGGCCGACGTCAAGCAGGTCGTCGTCGACAGCCGCGAAGCCTATGAGCGCATCTGCCAGGTCTTCCCCGACCCGTCCTGGCGCAGCCGCGTCCGCCTCTACGAAGGGACCGTGCCCATCTTTGAACAATACGCCATCGAAGAGAGCCTGACGCACCTCATGTCGCGCATTGTGCCCCTGCCGTCAGGGGGCAATCTGGTCATCGACCACACGGAAGCCCTGACGGTCATCGACGTCAACAGCAGCAAGTACACCGGCAACGGCTCGACTTTGCAGGATACGATTTTCCACGTCAACAAGGAAGCGGCCGTGGAAATCGCCCGCCAGCTGCGCCTGCGCGACATCGGCGGCATCATCATCATCGATTTTATCGACATGGCCCAGCCGACGAAGCGCGACGAGATTTTGCAGATCCTGACCCGTGAAACGGCCCTGGATTGTACGAAGACCCGCGTCCTGGGCATGACGGCCCTGAACCTGGTGGAAATCACCCGCAAGAAAGCCCGCCAGAGCCTGTATCAGGTCCAGTTCAGCCCCTGCGACGTCTGCGGCGGCTCAGGTTATCTCTATTCGCCGGAAACCGTAGCCATCCAGATTATCCGCCGTCTGCGCCACATGGGCCAGGTCCGCCACATCAAAGGGGATATCCTCATCGAAGCCCATCCCGATGTCCTGGCCCTGCTCAAAGACAAGAAGCGCAAAGCCGAATGGGAACGGGAACTGAAGCGGACCCTGCATTTTGAAGAATCACATCATCCGAACCGGGAAGTCTTTTCCATTTTGTCCTACGAGCCCTGACGGTGCCGCCAGGTGCTTGTACTCCGGATGGGCATGTATTATAATAAGATATAAATACATGCAGAAATATACATATAGTATGGATGGAACGAGAAGACTGTCCATCTATTGTTACGACAGGAGACGGACGTATGGAATATCGAATGAATGGAGCGGACCGGGCCGCGTTGACGGCGGGCATCCCGCAGAGCCTGGCCGGAGGTATCTTTATTTATAAAGCCGATGAAAAGGAAACACTGCTTTATGCCAGTGACTATGTCATCGGCTTTTTTGGCTGCGCTTCTTACGAAGAACTGGCTGACTACGTCCATCACAGCTTCTGTGGCATGGTCGATCCACGGGATAGGGAACAGGTAGAACGGGATATCCGCCGTCAGATGGCGAGCGACGTCTGCCAGAGTGGTTATGCCCGCTACCGCATCATCACCTGCGACGGTACCGTGCGCTATGCAGAAAGTTTCAGCCGCAAAGTCATCATGCCCGGCGTAGGGGAAGTCTATTACGTCTTCCTCATCGATTACGACCGCAAATACCTGACCAGCGATATCGACAACATGACCGGCCTGCCCGGGAACCGGCGCTTCCTCCAGTATGTCCGGGACTTCATGGCATCGGGTCAGTCTTTGTATGGATACTGTCTGGTCTATTTCAATATCATCAACTTCAAGCTGGTCAATATCCGTTATGGCGTCGCCGCCGGCGATGACTGCCTGAAAGGCCTGGCTGCCATCATCCAGGAATCTTTTCCCCAAGGGTTCTTGTCGCGCCGCCGCAACGACCATTTCCTGCTGCTCACGGCCGAAGGGCCGGTGAAGGAAAAGCTGGAAGTTCTCCATGAATCGATTTGTCAGGCGTACCATGAATACCATCTGGAAATCAAGGCCGGCGTCTATCATTTTCCTGAAAATCAGGTCGTCGACCCGGCGTTGGCCGTGGACTATGCTAAGATTGCCTGCCAGCATATCCGCGATGAAGTAAGCGTCTCCGTCCTGGAATATACGAAGGACCTGCAGCAGCTGATTACGGTCGACAGCTACATTGCCGGACACTGCGATGAGGCTATCGAGCACGGCTGGATCCAGGTCTATTATCAGCCCATCATCCGCACCTTGACCGGTGCCGTCTGCGGTATGGAAGCCCTGGCCCGCTGGGATGACCCCGTCGTCGGCTTCCTGTCGCCAGGCCGCTTCATTCCCATCCTGGAAAAGAATCACGATATCTATAAACTCGACGGCTACATCCTGCGCCAGATCTGTCAGGCCCTGCGCCGCCGCCTGGACCAGCATCTTCCCGTCGTCCCGGTATCCTTCAATTTGTCGCGCCTGGACTTTTTCCTCTGCGACATCTTCCAGGTCGTCGAAGATACCGTCCGGGCATACGGCCTGCCGCGGGACCTCATCTATCTGGAAATCACGGAGACCATGCTGGTCCACGACAAGGACGTCATCCAAGCGGCGCTGGCACGCTTCTGCCAGGCTGGCTACCAGATCCTCATGGACGATTTCGGCAGCGGCTATTCGTCTCTCAACGTCCTCAAGGATTACGACTTCGATATCATCAAGCTGGATACGCATTTCCTCTCGTCGTCGACGGGCAAGGCCTGTTCCATCATCGGCAATACCGTCGATATGATCAAGGAAATCGGCAGCCAGAGCCTGGCTGAAGGCGTAGAAACACAGGAACACGTCGATTTCCTGGCTTCTGTGGGCTGTGAGAAGCTCCAAGGCTATTTCTTCAGCAAGCCCATGCCCTGGAACGATTTATTTGCCTATCTGGAAGGCCAGTACCGGCCGCTGGAAAGCCGGGACTGCCGGGTTTATTACGATAAATCCAGCGCGGCCGTCCGCCTGACGGATCGGCCCCTGGCCCTGGTCGAATACGACGGCCAGGAATTCCATCACGTCTACCTCAATCAGGCCTACCGGGATCAACTGGCCAGTTTCGGCCGCATTACGGCCCTCAGTGCGGAACTGCGCATCAACCGGCCCGGCTCGCGGCTGTATACCCATTTCCGGGATCTCATGGAAGGGATGAAGCAGAGCGGTCACTTGGAAACGCTCTTCCATTCGGAAAAGGGCTACTATGTCCAGCTCACGGCGGAACTGGTTGCGTCCATGCCGTCGCGCTGGATGATGACCGTGTCCCTGCACAACCTGACCCTGGACGAACGCATCCAGGAACAGGAGGCCCTCAATGTCCACATCCATGAGCTCTACCGCCTGTACGACGTCATCTATCTCATCGACTTGGACAAATCAGCAGGGATTCCCTTGTTCTCACGCCATGCCGTAGCCGGGGAACTGATGGAGAAAAGCCTTTGCCTGCGCCAGTTCCTCCAGGACTATGCTAAAAGCTATATCCATCCCGATGACTGCCAGCGCTTCCTGGACTTCACCGATTATAGGACACTCAAAGTGAAACTGTCCGAAGGGGACCAGTCGGACTGCTTCCGCTTCCGCCAGAAAGGGGAGGGCGCAGGCTATACGTGGAAAGAAGTCACGTACATCGCCGTTCTCCAGAGACACCGGACCTTGGCCCTGGCCTGTGTGCGGTCTGCGATGTGCTGTCCGGCCTGCCAGCAGCATAAAGGGGGGAACCTGTCATGATGCAAACTATACGGTCCCGCTTTTTGACCATCATCTGCGGCGTCTCCCTGACGCTGACCCTGGTCTTTGGCAGCCTCTGTGTCTTCCTCGTCGACCGCAGCGAGACGAAGATTGCTGCCAAGACCCTCAACGGCCGGGCCATTCATGCCAGTACGACACTGAATCCGATTTTCATGCAGTCTGAAGACATCGTCCATTATATCGGCCATACCCTTGAACACGAAGTCAAGGACCCGAAAGACCTGCGTGACGAAGCCAACCGTGACCGGCTGGAAGCCCTGATACGCCGGTCTTTTTATAATGCAGCATCCGGCATCGACGGCGTCCAGGGCTATTATCTCCATTATAATGAAGACCTGGCCGGCGGCCCGGACGGCTTCTGGTATGCCCGCCGGGATGCACGCCATGATTTCACGCCCCAGCCCATTACGCCTGTCGAAGCCTATGGCGATGCCGATAAGAACCGGACGACCTGGTATTATCAGCCTTTATATGAGAAAAAATCCTTGTGGACGGCGCCTTACGTCAATGGCAATAATGGCATGCGCATGATCAGCTACGTCATGCCTGTCTTTGTCAAAGGCCAGTTCGTCGCCGTCGTCGGCGTCGATATCGACTTCAACATGCTCTGCGATATCGTCGGCAATATGAAGGTCTATGACAGCGGCTACGGCTTCCTCTTCAAGGACTGGCAGACCTTCTATTTCCATCCTGACGGAAAGGATGCAGCAGGGGATTTCAAGCCGCGCTTCGACATCGTCCGCTATGGGAATCTGCTGGACCAGTCGGCGACGGATGTCCGCCTGATCCATTACTATTATCAGGGCATCCCCATGGCCCTGGGCTTTACGACCTTGAAAAACGGCATGAAACTGGCTGTGACGGCACCGGAACAGGAAATCTACGCCGGCCGCCAGTTCATGACCTTCCTGATCATGGCTGTGACTGTCGTCGTCGGCCTGTTGTCGACGCTCCTGGCCATCCGGGCAGCAGACCGCATCGTCCGGCCCCTGCAGGATATCGGGGAAGCGGCCCGCCGCCTGGGCCGCGGTGAATACGACCAGCCCCTGGACAGTACGGCTCATGACGAAATCGGGACGCTTGCCGGCCATATGAACGATACGATGAAACGGATGCGCAAATACGTCGGCGCCATGCAGAAACAGGCCTATCAGGATGAATTGACAGACGTCAAGAACGTCGCCGCCTATGACCTGAAAGTGCGTGACCTCAACCAGGCGATTGCCCAGCACCAGGCGGCCTTTGCCGTAGTCATGGTCGATTTGAACCAGCTCAAGGCAGTCAACGACCGCTTTGGCCACGAAAAGGGGAATATTGCCCTGAAGACTTTGTGTCATGCCGTCTGCCATATCTACAAGCACAGCCCGGTCTACCGTATCGGCGGCGATGAATTCGTCGTCATCCTCGAAGGCGAGGACTATGCCAATCGGAACATGTTATTCCGGCAGCTGCAAGCCTTTGAAGTCATCCGCGACTTTTCTGTGGACCAGCCATGGACCCAGCTGGCTGCATCAGCCGGCATGGCTGTTTATGACGCATCGCGCGATGAATCGTATCAATCCGTCTTCAACCGGGCAGACACGAAAATGTACGAACAGAAGCAACACCTGGCGCCGCGTCTTGACTTGACGAAACGGTAGCTTTCGCTGTGAGAACTGTGCTATAATAAAATACGATACATAATGGCAAAGGGGAGAGACTCGTGGATACAGATACAGCGGCCGTGCGCCGGTTCTTGCAGGAGTATCCGAAAAAGACACTGGACCTCGACGTCTTGCAGGCTGCCTTTTCGTCTTGGGACTATGACCGCTTCCGCCCGGCTGTGGCTGCCCTGTTGAAGGACGGCAGCCTGACGGCTGTCCGCACTGGCGGCGTCGATTTCAGCGGCCTGCCGCGGCGGCTCAAGCGGGTGCCGGCCAGGCTCTTTGCGTCGGTGCCGGTGATCCAGGCCGAAGCTATCCGCCTGGCCTTGTCGGAAAGGCTCGACTTTTCCTTCTACTATGAACAGCCTTTAGCGGTTTGGCAGGCCGACTTGCCCTATATTGAAAAACTGAGTGCCTGGCTGGCCCGGGGCATAGGGGAAACGACATCGCTCCAGCAGCGTTCGTGGGATATTTTTGCCGACGAGAAATACCTCCTCGGACCGGGAGCGGGGTTATTGAAACGCTTGGGCCTGACGACGGCCGACCTAGGCATCTGTGACCAGCCGGATCCGCTCATGATGGCTGTCCAGCCAGCCCGTCTGCAGCAGCCCGTCTGCCACCATCTGGTCGTCGAAAATAAGGCCCCTTATGGCCGCCTCGCCCCTCATCTGGCAGAGGGCCAGCTGACGTCGATCATCTTTGGCTGTGGCTGGAAAATCGCCGCCAATCTGGACCTGCTTCCCCAGCAGTGCGGCTGTCCCCATGCCCGTCACGTCGTCTGGTATTTCGGCGATTTCGACTGGGAGGGCCTGCGCATCTGGCAGGCCGCAGCCAGTTCGAAGACCGTGGAAGTCCGCCTGGCCGTCCCTTTTTATGAAGCCTTCCTGGCCTATGAGGCCCCACAGGGCAAAGCGAACCAGCAGCGCGAAGAAGCGGTGTGGCCGCCTTTTGCCGCCGCCGTCGGCGAAAGCAGGGCCCGCGTGTTCCGGGACATTTTGGACAGGGGCTGTTATTATCCCCAGGAAGCCCTGACAGAAAACGACCTCATCAGGGCATTAAAGGAGACATTGCATGGAATTAGAACATTTTTCTGAACGAATGCAGCGCATCTTGCTCATGGCCCCTTTGTACCGCCTGGGCCGGCGTCGTTTCAAGGACGCCCAGGGCCAGGAACGGTCGGGGATGGAACTGGGCTTGATGACGCTGCTTTTTTTCTTTGAACAGATGCTCGATGGTAAAAAAGATGCGGGCATCCGCAACTTGTCGGCCTTCCTGGCCGACCAGACGAAGGGCCTTCTCTTTGACGATGCCAAAGGCTATGAGCAGCTGGCCCGGGATATCGTCGCCGTCTTCCGGCCGCCGACGGGCAGGCGCAACGAAGAAGTCTTTTTCGACTGGGCCCAGGGAAAAGAAGTGCAGGCCCGCTATTCCTATCTGAAAGCCGACCGGGCCGATATCCACTCGAACGAGCAGTATTATATCCTCGATGAGCAGGGACTGGAGCTCATTTTTGCGACGAAAGAATATTTCAACGAATATCAGTTGTCCATCAATCAGCTCATCCTGCGCAAACAGCTGGAAAAAGGCCAGTTCGTCCTGGCCCTGCGGCAGATCGAGGAAATGCGCCTCGATGTCGAGACCCTGCGCAGCCGTATGGCCCGTATCCGCCAGGAAATCCACCGCAATATCGTTTCCGAAGAGACGCTGGCGCGGTACCGCAAAATCGTCGATGACCTCAACCAGCGCCTGAAAAGCGAAGAAGACGCTTTCAAAGAGCTGAAGGCCTTCGTCATCGAGACGCGGGACCGGATCCGTAATAACGCCGATAAGGACCCGGAACGGCGGGCCTATGACAATATCCTGGAAGTCGAACGGCGCCTGGAATACGTCCACAGCCTGCACCGCAGCCTGCTCAAGGCTGGCATCGACTTGGGGACGTCGGCCTTGGAAGCCGCCGAAGAGTCCCTGTATTTTACCGGCATCGACAGCTTCAATTACGAACAGGAGATTACGAGCCGCCTCTTTTCGTCACCTTTGCCGGTGACGGCAGCCCGGCGCTTGGCCGAACCCTTCCTGGAACTGCAGCAGTGCCGCGTCTGGTCGCTCCTGGACATCTTCATGCCCCAGCGCCTGGAACGCCTGGAACGGGAGAGCCGGCAGGAAGAGTTCCCTGACGTCGACGATACGGAGGTGAGCGGCGAGAAGCTGGTCAACATCCAGAGCCATTATGCGGCTATCGTCCAGGCCCTGCTGGCCTTTCTCGACGGCCGGACGGCGACGACACTCGAGGCGTTCTGTCAGTATCTGGAAGACACAGCGCCTGATGTATGCCGGAAAAAGCAGTTCTATATCTTCTGGATGCTCGTCCACCGCCGCCAGGTCCTCCACCTGAGTGCCGACCTGGTCGGGACGGAATCGGTCTATGCGGCCATTCCCGAAAGGTGTCCGCAGCTGGAGAGCCTGCAGGCCGTCGAAATAGATGGGACTGTAGATATCCTGGATTATACGATCAGTAATATGGAAATAGGGGTGACAGTCCATGCTGGATAATAAGAAAATGATGGCTGCTTTTGATATTTATGCCCGCCTGGCCGCGAACGGCGAAGTCCATAAGCTCGATGTGCCCTTATATTGGGAAGATGAAGACGTCGCCGGCCAGGTGGAAATCTATGCCCGCCACGTCAAGTGCGTCCTCGTGACCGACGCCGATACGCTGTATCTCCTGCCGGCTGCCGTCGATTCGCCCTTCCATATCAGCAACGACCAGTTCAAGAAGAAATACATGACCGCCAAGTCGGTCAATATGGATATTTATCTCCTGTATATGGCCATCATCGTCCTCTTCGGCTGTTTTTACGACAGTTATCAGTCCGATGAACCCAACGATTTCGTTACCATGCCGGGATGGCTGGAGGCGATGGACAGCCGCATCGAGTCCCTGCGCCATCACGACGAAGCCGTCCTGCGCGAAGCCGAGGGAGACTGCAATTTCAACTGGCTGGCCCTGATGCAGAAATGGAGCGACATGGACAGCCTCAAAGAGACGGCGAAAAAACAGGATGCCCGAACGAACAGCCGCCTGAGTTTCCTCAATATGACCAAGGCCTTCCTCGTCCATCAGCATCTGGTCCGGGAAATCGGCGAGGGCGAAATGGAATTGACGACCAAGGCCCGTGCCATTTTTGCCCATTATTTCATGGAATCGGCTTATAATCACGGCATCCTCGACTTTATGTATGACTTAGAACAGCGGAAAGGAGACAATCCCCATGCCCTCCATCAGTAGAATCCGGTTCACCAATGTCATCTATGACAATGGACACAAACGCTATATCGATACGACCTTCCGCTTCGACGGCTACAATGGCATCTTGCTCCTGGAAAATGGCGCCGGCAAGACGGTCTTCGTCCAGACCCTGATCCAGGCCGTCCTGCCGCGCAAGACCGTGGCCCAGCGCAAGATTCAGGAAACGCTGCAGCTGAATAATGCCATCGCCCATATCGCTGTCGAATGGATCCTCGAAGACCAGCCGCGGCGCTATGCCCTGACGGCCGTCTCCCTTTTCATGAACAGCCGGGAACAGCTGGCCAGTCAGGAGTTCGCCCTGGAATATACGCCATCGTCCCAGGTCCGCCTGGATACGCTGCCCTTCGTGCGCCGCGAGAAGGGAAAGGCCCGGCCGGCGACGAAAGAAGAAATGGCGTCGTATTTCCGCGGTGTCGCCGAGCATACCATGGCGGCCCGCTTCTTCTCCGAGAACGATACGCTCACGGCCTACGGCCAGTACCTGGAAGAGCATTTCAAGATCATCCCGTCGGAATGGAACAAGATTGCAGCCATCAATGAAACCGAAGGCGGCGTCGAAGGCTATTTCGAGAACTGCCGCACGACGAGCGAACTCGTCGACCGGCTCCTCATCCCGACGGTTGAAGAAGGCTGCCTGGCCGCTTCCGGCTCCCAGACGGGCAACGGCTTTGCCGAACTCTTTGAAAGCCAGCGGGAGCATGTGAAACAGCAGCTGCGCCTGGAAAAGCGCATTGCCGAAATGCAGGGCGTCCTGGAACAGCTCGAAGCCTATACGGCCGTACAGAAGACCTGCTTCGACGCCGAAGAAGGCCTGCGCACCCTGAACAGCCGCCTGCGGACCTATTATGGCCGTATCTGCCAGGAGGAAACGGCGCGGCACGACGAAGAAGAGGCCTTGAAGGAAGAACAGGCTTCCCTGGCTGCCCGCCAGGCTGACACAGAACGGCTCCTGGCCGCCTGTGAAGTCGTCGAAGCCCACGAGGCCTGCGAGGCGGCCCGTACGGCCAGCGATGGTGCAGAACAGCGTTTCCAGCAGGCCGAAACAGAACGCCTGGCCAATCTGCAGGAAGGGCAGAACCTGACCTTGAGCCGTTACAAACGGGAACAGGCCCATAATGAGGCCCTCCTGGCTGACCGGCAGCAGGCCCTGGCTCATCTGGAAGCCGATGCGGCGACGCAGCAGCTGCTGGCCGATCTGAAACAGAACAGTGCGGCCCTTCGCGGCTGGTTCTGCCAGGCCGAAGCGAAAGCGCAGGCCGCCCTGAACGATACGGATGAAGCCATGAAAAAGGTGCGCCACCAGCAGGACAGCGTGAAGGCGGAACAGGAAAAGCAGGAAGCCGCGTACCATCGTATCCTCAATGACGTCAAAGGCGGCGAAGGGCAGATCCAGGAACTCCTGCGGCAGCAGGAAAAAATGGAAAAGGAACTTTTTGCCGATTCGGTCCACCAAGAAGCGGCCGACGTCCAGCGGCGCTGGCAGCGGGACCTGGCCCAGGTCCGGCAGGAAGCGGCAGGCTACGAAAAGAACCAGGCCTTTTATGAAGAAGAAGGCCGCAAGGCAGCGGCTTTCATCGCACCGGCTGAAAAAGAAGAAGCGGCACGGCAGCAGGAACTGTGGCAGCTGGGCCTGGCCCTGGGCCAGACCGACACGCTGGCCAGGAACCTCCTGGACCGATTGCAGCAGTGGCCGCACTGTGCCAATATCGCCGACGATACGGCCAGCCTGTACCGCCGTTCCGATGCCCTGTGCCAGCAGGCCGGCGATGATCTGGGCACTTTAGAAGCGCGGCGCCGCGACTTGGACCTGGCCCGCCGCCGTGCCCATCGCTGGCTCGATATTTATGGCGGCCAGGAGCAGTTCCTGGCCGATCCGGTCCTGGCCGATAAAATCGATGCCTGGAGCGGCGATTTCCTCTACCTCAAGAGCGGTGCCGAACTGTTCCGCACGTACAGCGAAACGGCAGCAGGCGGCGCCGAAGGCCTGTACAGCCGGTATCCGTTCTGGGCGGCTTCCGTCGTGACGACGACCGAAGAACTGCCGCTGCTCCTGAGTCGCCTGGAAAAAGCAGGCCGTGACTTTTTCCAGCCCGTCTTCGTCCTGACGGAAGTCGAAGTGCGCCGCCTCGTAGCAGGCCAGAGCCAGCCGTTGCCGACACGCCAGGTCGTACCGGCGTATTGGCAGAATATCCTGCCTGAAGCTTTCTCGTCGTGGCTGGAAGCCCTCCGGGCCGGTGCCAGCCATGCCGATGCCGCTATGGCCGAAAACGACCGGGACTTGACGGCCCTGCGGCCGTTCCTCAGCGATTTGCAGGCCTTTTATGAAAGCCAGCCGTTCAGTCAGTACCGCGACCGCCTGGGGAGACAGGGCCAGCTCCAGGAAGACAGCGAACGCTGCCAGCGGCGCCTGGCTGAAGCCCGTCAGACCGTGGAACAATGCCGGCAGAGCGTCGAACTCTACCGCAGCCGCTTGTTTACGGCCCGCCAGCAGGAAGATAAGCTGGCCGCCAATCTCCGGCGGCTGGCTGATTATTTAGAATTACAGCGCCAGCACCGGGGCATCCTGGAAAAGAACGGCCAGCTCATGAAGCGGGCCGATGATTTGCAGCACGTCCTGGCAGGGCTGGATGCGGAAGGGAAACGCCTTCAGGCACAGTATGAAGAAACATTGCGCCAGTACAGCCGCATCGAAACGCGTTGCAGCCAGCTGAAACAGCGGTTATACTGGTCGGAAGTCCAAGATGCCGAACCCGTAGCGGATGGCCGGGATTATGACGTCCTGGCCGAAGAACGGCGCCGCCTCAAGAGCCGCCTTGACGGGGCCAATGAGAACCGGGGCCGCCTGGAAGCTCAGATCGAAGGGGCCCGCCAGGCAGCGGCTAAGCTGGCAGCCGATATGGAACGGCTGCGCCAGTCGGCGGAGATGCCCTTGGACGAAACCTTTGTCTATCCGGACGATGGAGAGGAACGGGAAGCGGTCCTGCTCCGGGAACGGCCGGGACTCGTCCAGGCCTGCCGGCAGGCCGATAAGGTCTGGCGAAAGGCCCGCTCGCAGTACGATCAGGCTGCTGGCCGCTTGAAGACGGAAGAATCCCGCTACCAGTCCCGCTATGAAGCCATGCCGGCCCTGGATGGCCCTGTCGCTGCCGTCCGGGCCCAGGCCCGGGAACTGGCGAAATCCCTGAAAGAGGCCATGGCCGCTGCCGTCCGGAAACAGCAGGCGGCCCAGGCTGAAGCCAAAAAATTAGCGGCTTTGCACCAGAAGCTGGCTGTGAAGAACGAACGCCTCCTCTTTGCCGCCGATGACGTACCCGAAGGCCTCGTCGAAGGGCTGGAAGCCCTGCATACGGCCCAGGAACTGGCCCAGGCCGTCACACCCGTCCTGGAACAGGCCGAAGCCCTCCGCCAGGAAGTCGATGAACGGCGCAATGCCTGCGATGAGCAGCGGGAAACATTCCGCTCTTACTGTGAAACGGCTGTCGCCGATGTCAAGCTGCGCAGCAGTATCGTCGACGGCATCCGTTACAAGCGCGAATATACGGCATACCTGGAATGGCAGGACAAGAGCCGGGCCCGCCTGGAACGGGTCATCTCCGTTTCTGAAGAAGAACGGAAAGGCCATTATGCCCATTTGGAACACATGATCAATCACATGATTCTGCACTTGCAGGACGTCTGCGCCGGCCTGGGGGAACTGGGGGCGAAGACGCGCATCAAAATCGGCGAGACGACAAAGGATATTTTCCAGATCCAGGTCCCGCCCTGGCAGGAAGCCGCGGCCCGCACGTCGATCCGCACGTATCTCAACGATTTGACAGACGAGCTGGACCAGGCCGACGAGGAAGAAGGGCAGGAAACGAAAGTCCGGGCCATCTTGGAAAAGAAACTGCGGACCCAGCAGGTATTGCGCTGTATTTTCGGCCATCAGGCCATCAAAGTCCGCTGCCGCAAGGCGACGAGCGGCAATACCTTCTCGGAACGGCCTTTTTCCTGGGAAGAATCGAACAAGTGGTCCGGCGGTGAAATGTGGAGCAAGAACATGGCCCTCTTCCTGGGCTGTCTCAATTATTTGTCGGAAAAGCGCTGCCATCTGCGCCGGGCCAAGTATAATACGCGCGTCGTCATCGCCGATAATCCCTTTGGCAAGGCGTCGAGCGACCATGTCCTCAGTCCGGTCTTCTTCATCGCCAAGCAGCTGGGCTTCCAAATCATCGCCTTGACGGCCCATCAGGAAGGCAGTTTCATCCGCAAGTACTTCCCTGTTGTCTACAGCTGCCGCTTCGCCGACATGGCCAATAAGAAGGGGAAAGTCCTGGTACCGGACAAAGAAATCAAGACGGCCTTCTTTGAAGAACATCATCCCGAAAGCCTGGCCCGCCTCGACGAATACGAACAACTGGGACTTTTCTGAGACCTGGCGGCGAAAGGGAAAGATATACAAAAACGACAAAATGTGGTACTATTTGTAGGGGCTGGAACATGGTGGTTTGTGCCGTCATGGGAGGCCCCTTTTTTCTTAATGTTTGACGTTTGAAGTTTGAGGTGATGCTTTTAAATTTTAACCTTCTTACATCAAACATCAAACTTTTAACATCAAACTTTTGAGGAGGTCTTTCCTTTGCGTATCGTTGTCGTAGGGGCCGGCAAGCTGGGGTACAGTATTGCCGAGCTGTTATCGAATGAACAATTCGACGTTGTCGTCGTCGACCATAATGAAGAACGGCTGGAAGTCGTCAAGAATAATCTCGATGTATTGACGGTCCTGGCCAATGGGGCCAGCCCGATTACCATGAATGACCCGGATATCCGCGGATCTGACATCCTCGTCGCCTGTACGGCTGTCGATGAAGTCAACATGGTCGCCTGTATCATGGCCAAGAAGCACGGTATCAAATATACGGCGGCCCGCATCCGGGACATGCAGTTCCTGTCGGAAGCCAAGGATTACCTGAAAGAGAATTTCGACATCGACCTCATGCTCAATCCGGAAATGATTACGGCCCGTGAAATCAACCGCATCCTCATGACGCCGGCAGCGCTCAACGTCGAAGACTTTGCCAATGGCAAGGTGCGGCTCTTTGAAACGAAGGTCCGCCGCCATTCGCCGCTCATCAACATTCCCTTTAAAGACATGAATATGCCGCCGTCCATCCTGGCCGGCATGATTTTCCGCGACCACCGCATGATCATCCCTCATGGCGATGACTGCCTGTTCCCTCATGACAATGCTTATTTCATCGGTGACCCCCAGGCCATCGAGAAATTCAGTAAGAACTTCGTTCCCAGCGATACGAAAATGGTCGAACGGGTCATTATCATCGGTGCCGGCCGGACCGGCCGTTTTCTGGCGCCCATGCTCGACCAGGAAGGCATCAAGGTCAAGATTTTCGATAAAGACCGCGAACGCTGCCGCCAGGCGGCCGAACTCCTGGACAATGGCCTGGCTATCTACGGCGATGGTACGGACATCGACCTCCTGGAACAGGAAGGTATTGCCGATGCGGATGTCGTCATCTGTCTGACCGATGACGACCGCCTGAACCTCATGCTGGCCCTCATCGCCAAGCACCTGGGCGCCAAGAAGACCATCGTCCGCGTATCGCGCATCGAATACAGCGACCTCATGGAAAAGGTCGGCGTCGATATCGTCTTGTCGACGCGCCTCTTGTCGGCCAGTGAAGTACTGGCCTTTGCCCGCCGCGGTGGTGTCGTCTCCGTCTCCCTCCTGGAAGGGGCCAAGGCCGAAGCCGTGGAAGTCATCGTCCAGGACGGGGCTCCCGTAGCGGGCAAGCGCCTCATGGATGTCCGCCTGCCCAAGGAATGTCTGGTCTGTGCCTATGTCCGCGACGGCGAAGCCTATATCCCGAATGGCCAGTCCGTACTCATGGACGGGGACCGGATCATCCTCTTCATTCAGACGGAATATTCCAAGAAGGTCATGAAGTACTTCAAAGGCAGGGAATAAATCATGAACCGCAGTATCGTTTTTTATCTCATCAGCCGCCTGGCCCTGCTCAACGGCCTGAGCCTGCTCATTCCCATGCTGGCCGCCTGGTGGTGGGGAGAAGCGGGAGTCCGCTATTTTGCACCGGCTCTGGCGGCGGCTTTGATTGTCGCCGCGTTCTGCCAGTACCGCGGCCGCCATCACAAGCGCCACCTGGGGCCGGGCGAAGGGGCCTGGTACATGGTATCGGCCTGGGTCCTCCTGGGGCTCCTGGGCATGGTTCCCTATGTCATGGCCGGTATCTTTGCCTCACCGGTGGATGCTTTCTTTGAAAGCGTGTCGGCGTTCACGACGACCGGGACCTCGTGCCTGGCTGATGGCGGGGCGGCCCTGCCGCAGTCCCTCTTGTTGTGGCACAGCCTCATGGAATGGCTCGGCGGCCTCAATTTCATCCTCATGCTGGTTTCGGTCATGCCCCAGGTCAGCGGCTGCTTCGGCCTGACCCTGTCGGTTCACCAGAGCGTGGCCTTCAGCCCTATGGTCGCCCGCATGCAGGAAGCGGCTCACCAGGCCGGACGCATCTACCTGGCCATTACGGCCTTTTCCATGGTCCTGTACTGGCTGGCCGGCCTGCCCCTGGAACTGGCTGTCAACCAGGGCTTCATGACTATGTCGACCAGCGGCGGCGACGCCCTCTTTGATTTTTCCCGTTATGACAGCCTGGCCCTGGAAGCCGTCGGTGCCATCTCCATGCTCCTGGCCAGCGGTAATTTCCTGCTCTACTGGAAGGGCTGGGAGCGGCGCGATTTCAAGAGCCTTTTCAAGGATGCGGAGCTAAAGGTCTTCCTGACTGTCCTGATGACTGCCGGGCTTCTCGTGTCCTTCCATTTATGGCGTTTCGGCGTCTATGACGGCTGGGACAACCTGCGCTACGGCTTTTTCCAGGTCCTGTCCTTCAGCAGCACCAGCGGCTTTGCGTCGGCGTCTTATCAGGAATGGCCGGAGTTCGACAAGTATGTCCTCTTTGCCCTGGCCTTTGTGGGCGGCTGTATCGGTTCGGCCACAGGCGGCCTCCGGGTCATGCGTTTCATGGTCCTTTTTAAGATGGCCGCGCAGGAAATGCGCCGGACTCTGCACCCGCACATGGTCATTTCCCTGAAGGTCGACGGCGTTCCTGTCGATATGAAGATCATCAGCCGTGTCCTCAGTTATTTCTTCCTGTTCATGGCGACATTTTTTGTTTCTATGCTGATTATCTCTTTGTCCGGCGTCACGCCCATGCAGGCCATGGGCATGGCCGTAGGCTGCTTGTCCAGTGTCGGCTCGACGATGGACCTCTTTGGCGTAGCCGATGTTTCTGTCCTGCCGGCATGGACTAAGATTTATTGCAGTTTTCTCATGATTTTAGGACGCGTCGAAATCTTTTCCTTCCTCGTCGTCATCCAGACCGCATTCGGATATCTGCGGCGGCGCTGGTAGGAGGTGCCTTATGAGTATACGGATCGTTTTATTCGTTCTGGGTAAATTGTCCCAGGCCTGCGGGCTGGCCTTGATGATTCCCTTTGTCGTCGCTCTTTTCTATGGCGAAAGCAGTATCATCGCTTTTCTCGTGGCCATCGTCATCAGCCTTCTCTTGGGACGTCTGCTCATGGGGCAGGGCCATCGGCCGACGGACAGCCTGACTGTCCGCGAAGGCGTGGCCATTACGGCCCTGGGCTGGATTATGGTTACCTTCCTGGGCATGATTCCCTATGCCGCCGGCGGCTACTTGTCCGTCCTGGACGGCGTCTTTGAATGTATTTCCGGTCTGTCCGGCACGGGGGCGACGGTCATCGACGATATCGAAGGCCTGCCGCAAAGCCTGGTCCTCTGGCGGGCCCTGACCCATTGGTTCGGCGGCCTGGGCATCATCGTCATTTTCATCGCCGTCTTTCCCCAGTTCGGCAAGGGAATCGTCCACATGTTCAACGCCGAAAGCACGGGACCCCGGTCGGACCGGACCTTGCCGCGCATCAAGGAAATGGCCAAGGCCCTGTTCACGGTGTACGTCGTCTTTACGATTGCTTCGACGGTCGTCTTCATGCTCTGCGGCATGTCCTTCCTCATCGCTGCCGACCACGCCTTTGCCACCATCGCTACCGGCGGTTTCTCGCCGTATAACAACAGCGTCGCCCATTTCGACAGCCCTGTCGTCGAGTGCTGCTTGTCCTTTTTCATGCTCATCAGCAGTGCCAACTTTGGCATGTACGTCGCAGCCTGGAAGAAGGGTTTTAAAGTCATCCTCGGCGATACGGAATTCCGAGTCTATCTGTCCATCGTCGCCGTATCGACAGCGGCCATGGCCCTCAACCTGGTCCTGGCCCAGCAGTGGGACGGCGTCGAAGCCCTGCGGCAGGCCTTTTTCCAGTCCGTGTCCATTTCGTCGTCGACGGGTTTCGTCTCCAATGACTTTGAACAATGGCCGGTCTTTTCTAAATTCATCCTCCTGGTCCTGATGTTCATCGGCGGCTGTGCCGGTTCGACGACAGGCGGCCTGAAAGTCACGCGTGTCATGCTGCTGGGAAAGACCGTTGCCGCCATCATCCGCCAGAAGATACATCCCAATATGGTCCTGCATATCCGCTCCAACGGCGAAGAATTCTCGATGGACCTCATTTACGGCGTGGCCCGGTTCTTCTTCATCTATACCATGCTCGGCGTCCTCTGGACGTTCATCATGGTCTTCGACGGCGTAGCCATCTTCGATGCCATCGGCCTCAGCGTCTCGACCATGGGAAGCTGCGGACCGGGATTCGGCCAGTTCGGCGCAACGGCCACTTGTTCAGCCCTGCCGCCGCTCAGTAAGGTCGCCCTCTGCCTGTCCATGCTCATGGGCCGCCTGGAAGCCCTGCCGGTCCTGGCTATCCTCATGCCGTCCTTCTGGCGCCACCGCAACAGCTGGTAATCGGGGGAAATCCCTTGCGTAAGGCCGCCCCTTTGCCGTATAATAAAAGAAATATTATCGTTACTTTATCTTTTATCAAAGGGGGATTACCTATGAGCTTTTGGGAACAAATGGCCAAGACTATCGATGCCAGTGAAGAAAAACAGAAGAAGGAAGATCTTTACCAGAAGACCTTCCACGAATTAGCCGAAAAATTGAGCGAGATTCGCAATAAAGAAACGACAGACAAGGTGGAAGATTAAAGGTTTCTTAAGTTTTTCGCAGTTTTCCGATTTTTCATTAAATAACGATTAAATTTTTTCAGGACGTCTCCTTTCCATGCTATGCTAGCTATGGAAAGGAGATTTTTTTTATGGACGTAAACAAGCTACTGCAAGATGCCCTGGCCGCCGGAGCCAGTGACATCCACATCGAGCCCATGGACGACGCCGTCCGCATCCGCTGGCGCCGGGACGGCGTCCTCTGTCAGGCCGGGCAGCTTCACAAGAGCAGCCTGGACAAGCTGGTAAGCCGCATCAAGGTCCTGGCCGGCCTGGATATTGCCAACCGCCGACTGCCCCAGGACGGGCGCATCATCTGGAAGGACGGCGGGCGCCGCCTGGACCTGCGGGTCAGTACGCTGCCGACGGTGCGCGGGGAAAAAGTCGTCATCCGCATCCTCGACGGCCAGCGCATCCCCCTGGCACTGTCGGCATTGGGCATGGACGACCAGGCCCGGCGCTGCCTGGAAAAGCTCATCCGCTGCCGGCAGGGTCTTATCCTCATCTGCGGTCCTACGGGCAGCGGCAAGACGACGACTCTCTACGCGGCGCTCCATGAAATCCAGGACGATTCAGTCAGCATTGCGACCCTGGAAGACCCGGTGGAAATCCTCATGGAAGGCCTTTCTCAGAGCCAGGTACAGGCGAAAGGGGGCATGATGTTCCAGGATGGCTTGCGGGCCTTGCTGCGCCAGGATCCGGATATCCTCGTCGTCGGCGAAATCCGTGACAGTGAAACGGCGCGTATCGCCGTGCGGGCTGCCTTGACGGGGCACGTCATCTTCAGTACCCTCCATGCGCCGAGTGCTGTCGAAGCCGTAGTCCGCCTGACGGATATGGGCATTGCCCCGTATCTGGCGGCCGATGCCCTGGCCGGTGTCGTATCGCAGCGCCTGGTCCGGCGGAAAAGCGGGAAAGGGGGCTATGAAGGCCGTTTCTGCCTGTGTGAAGTCGTACCGGCCGGCCGTCATCTCCGCGAGGCTATCCGCTGCCGGGCCGGCGTTTCTGAACTGACCGGAGCGGCCCGGACCGATGGCGCCGTTCTCCTGCCCGACGTCATCAGCCGTGCCTTGGCGGCCGGCTGGACCGATGAAAGGGAGATACGCCGCGTCTGTGAAGGAGGCGGTGCGGGATGGACGTAACAGGACTGATGGAAAGTGCCATAAGCCAGCAGGCGGCGGACCTTCATCTGCAGCCGGGCCGGCCGCCCATGATGCGCCTGGCCCAGGGACTCTGTCCGCTTCCGGGACCGCCCTTGACGGAAGGGGACCTGCGCCAGGTCCTGCAGGCCATCGGCTGGAATGGCGGGAATCAGGGCGATGGCGCCTTTTCCTGGCACGACGCCTTGCGCTGCCGTCTCCACGTCTGCCGGGAGTACGCCGGCCTCCATGCGACGATTCGCTTCCTCTATCCCTTGGCATCGCTGCCGCCCGATGGCGATGGGCCCCTGCTGGAGCGCCTCAGCCGGCTGACACAGGGCCTGGTCCTGGTCTGCGGACCTACAGGCAGCGGCAAGACGACGGCCTTATGGCGTATCTTGCGGGCTGTCAATGAACGGCGGCCGTGCCATATCATCACCTTGGAAGACCCTATCGAATACGTCGAAAAGGGGAAGGCCGCCTTGATTACGCAGCGCGAACTGGGGACGCATTTTGCGACCTTTGCCGAAGGCGTCCGACAGGCCCTGCGCCAGGACCCGGACGTCCTTCTCATCGGCGAGATGCGCGACCGGGCCGCCATGGATGCCGCCTTGACGGCGGCCGAGACGGGGCACTTCGTCTTGTCGACGCTGCACACGCCGTCGGCCGCACAGGCCGTGAGCCGCATTGCCGGGGCTTACAGCGGCGATGCCCGGCAGGAAGTCCGCTACCGCCTGGCCATGGTCCTGCAGGCTGTACTGGCTCAGCGTCGCCTGGAACGGCAGGGGCAGGTCGAAATCGTCCGGGAAGTCCTCATGCGCACGCCTGCCGTGGTCCAGCTCATCCGCAGCGGCAAAGAATATCAGCTGCCGACCGTCATGCAGACCAGTGCCGCAGCGGGCATGCGGACGATGGAACAGGCCCTGCGACGCTGCCGGGAAGGCGGCAGACGATGAGACGCACGGCCGTGCCGCTGCCCATGACCTTGCTGGCTTTTTTCTTCCGCCAGCTCGCCGTCCTCATCGGCAGCGGCATCCCCCTGGTCCAGGCCTGGCAGCTGCTCATGACCGATATGCCGGGCCGCTATCGCCAATCCCTGCATCTGGCGGCTTTGCAGATGGAGCAGGGGGTCTGTCCCTCTCAGGCTATGAGCCAATGCCGGGCCTTCCCCGATTTGGCCTGCCGCATCATCCGGGCTGGCGAACAGACGGGAAACCTGGAAGGGCTCTGTGCCATCCTGGCCGATTTTTATGAGCATAAGGGGAAGGAGCGGCGCCTCCTCATCCAGGCCCTGGCCTATCCGGCCTTCCTCCTGGTCTGCCTGCTCCTGCTGACGGCAGGCACGTGCCTTTTCATCGTACCCGTCTTTACCGATATGATGGTCCAGATGGCCGTACCCTTGCCTGTGGGGACGCAGTACGTGCTGGCTGTTTTTAACGGCCTGCGGCAATATGGCTTCTATGGTCTGGCCGGGCTGAGCCTGGGCCTCCTCGTCCTGCGCTGGGCCTGGCAGCAGGCGGGATGGCGGCTGAAGCTGGAACGGCAAGCTTTCCGGCTGCCATGGATACAGACCTGGGCCCTGGTCTGGGCCTGGCAGCGTTTCAGCCAGATCCTGGCCGTCCAGCTGGCTGGCGGCATCCCCTTGCTGGACAGTTTACCCGAAGCTGCCGCTGTCGTGCCGTCGCGTCTTTTCCGACAGTATGTGCTGCAAGCCCGGCTGCTGCTGGAACGGGGCTGTGCCTTCAGTCAGGCTGTCCACGCCGGCCGCTTCGGAACGCCTTATGTCGAAACGATGCTGGCCGTCGGGGAAATGACCGGCCAATACGACGAGGCCCTGGCGTCGATTTCCTTCTATTACAGCGGCCGCCTCCGGCAGCTGGCCGGACGGATACAGCGCTGGATCGGGCCGATCATGCTCTTATTGACCGGGGCCTTGATGGGCGTCCTGATTCTTTGTTTCCTCTTACCGTTATTGGATATGGCATCCCATATCGTGACTTGATGAAAGGAGTTTTTACTATGCAGACTCGCAATGGGTTTTCCCTGTTAGAGATGTTGATTTGTGTGTCCTTGATCCTGATTTTCGCCTCCTTTGCCGTTCCGCGTTTCTCCTCGGCCACCAAGACGGCGCAGGAAGCCAAGGTACAGGCCGATATCCGGACGATCAGCAATGCCGCCGCCCTCTATGAAATCGACCACGGCGTCTTTCCGGCCAGCGTCGATGATTTGGTGACCAAAGACAGCGAGGGCAAACAGTACCTGCAGTTCAAGCCGCTCACACCGGATAAAGGGGAATATCAGATAGCCGATGGCGTCGTTTCAGCCGATTACAATAACAAGCATTTTTCGTCTGATGCCGCGTCACCCCAGGAAGGGAAGGGCTGAGCCGATGGGATGGCCTGAAATCTCCTTCTGGTATGGTACGGCTGCCAGTTGTACGGCCTGGATCTGCTATACCGATATCCGGCGCTGCTGGATTGCCGACGCGCCCGTCCTGGCCCTGGCCGTGGGGAATGGTCTGGCCGGGTATGCCGGCTTCGTGCGCCCTTTCTGGCCTGTTTCTTTCGGCGTCGCCGCCTTTTTCCTGCTCCTCTATGTCCTCTGGCCCGGGGCCATTGGCAGCGGCGACATCAAGCTGGTCCTGGCCTTAGCGCCGGGCTGTCCCGGCTGGGGCGCCTGGACCATGGCCGTTATTTCTTTTAGCCTGGCTGCCCTGGTGGCCTGTCTGTACCGTTGGCGGACGGGGAAGTCGATCATTCCCTTCGGCCCCTTCCTCCTGGCCGGCTGGTGGCTGGCGCAGGAGCCGTTTCGGGATTTCTGGCCGGGAGGCTGGCTGTGATGAAGAAAAATGGCTTTATCAGCCTGACCGGACTGCTGCTGGCCCTGAGCTTACTATTCCTGTATCTGGGACCCGGCCTGGCCGCCGGCCAGCGCAGCCGCAGTCATCAGGCCGTCGATGGCCTGGCGCGGGAAATGGCCCTGGATATGCAGCGGGTCCGGCAGCGCGATGTCGGCAATAACCAGGGGAATGGGCGCTGGAAACTGGTCCTGGAAGGGGACCGCTATGTCCTTCAGGAAGGCTATGTCCGGGTCCGGGAACGGCCTTATCCGGCAGGCCTGCAAGTGACGAAAGGAGATGTATGCTTTGATGTCGATGGCCGGCCGCAGCATACGATGTCTGTGGTCATCACTTCGCCCGATGGGGCCTATACGCGCTCCATCGTCGTGGCGGCTCAGACCGGGCGCATCCGCCTGGCCTGAGGCCAATGGCTTCTTGTTCTTCGCCGACGGCCTGGCGGGCCTGGTCGTCGGGACCTGTTTGCTCATGACAGCTCTGGGGCTGTCGCTGCAGGCTGTCCAATGGCACCACCAGTCCCGCCAGCGGCAGATGGCTTCCATGGTCTGCCGACAGGTCATGGAAGCCTGGAAAGGCGGCTGTCGGCCTCCACCGTGCGTTGTCCTGCAGGGACGGACCTATGAGGTCGGTTCTGAGCAGACGGATCTGGATGACGGCTTTGTCTTGCGATACGTAGAGGCAGGTGATGACCATGGCCCCCTCGTTTCCTGCCGGCTCCGGCTGCCGGCAGCGCCCGAAGAAAAACGGCTGGATTCTCCTGGACCTGCTCCTGGCCTTGAGCCTGTCGGCCCTGACCTTGACAGCCCTGCTGCCCCTGGCCGGACAGACGGCTAGTCTGGATCGGCGCTGTCAGATGGAAGAAGCCCTGATGAGGCAGCATGTCAGCATAGAAGAAACCTTGTTCCAGGCCCTGCGTTACGGCCGGGACGTAGACGTGGGGCCGGCTGAGGTCCGTTTTCGCACGCCCAAAGGTGCGGCCAAGGGTTTTGCCGTCCGCCATCAAAGCCTGTATGTCCGCCTCAGTGATGGCGGATATCAGCCCCTGACGGGCGGCGGCAGCACGGTGAAAGGCCGTTTTTTAGCTGTCCGCCCCCTCGATGGACAGCCCTTTTTCTCCCGCCGCGGCCGGGCCGTACAAGTGGCCCTCCTCCTGGAAGAAAGGCGGAGCGGCCTGTCCCGGCCTGTGCGCTTTGCCGTATGCCCTTTGAACGAAGGTGAATTATGAGAAAACGAAACGGTTTCTTTTCTTTTTCTATCGTGACCGTCGCAGTGCTGGCCCTGGGCCTGGCCCTGACGGCGGCCACCGTGGCAGGAAAATATTTCCAAATGGCCCGGACTTACGAAGACACGGTGCGGCTGACTTATTTGGCAGAAAGTGCCCTTTACGAAGGCTGGGACCAGCTCTGCCAGCAGCCGGATGATTTCCTCCGTGGGAAGGAGATTCCCGTGCCCCAGGCAGAACGCCTGGCTGTCCAGGGGGAACGGCTTTCTGTGCGCTGCCGCTATCAACCGGCCGGTGAGGCAGCCGGCGGTTTCTTAAAGGCCCAGGCGGCCATGCCGGACACCGGTGTCCGGCAGACGTGCGGCCTCCGTTTCGAAGTCACTGCCGATGAGCAGGGGAAGCCCGTGTTGAGCGGTTGTCAATATGTGAATTAAAAGGAGAGGTGAGCTTATGTGGTGGCAACAAACTGCCTGTTTATGGTTGAATGGACCGTCTGTCCATCTTTTGAAGACGAAACGGACCTGGTATGGGCGCGTCGCTTTCCGCCAGGGCCATTGGGAATATGAAGCCAGGCGGGCCCCGGACTGGATGGGCCAGGAAGACGCAGTACAGTCCGCGCTGCCGGATCTTTTGCAGCGCTATGGCCTGACCGGCTGGCGCCTGCGCATCCTCATCGGCGGTCCCAGTGTCCTTTGGAAGCGCCTGTCCCTGGGGACGCCGGACCGGCAGGAAGCGGATGCCCTCATTGCCGGTGCCGGACTAGTCAGTGAAGAAGGGCGGGCCTATGACTTCGAGGCCGCTTGTCCAGCCAAAGGCGACGGCGGACTCTATGACTGGACCGTCGGCGCCTACCCGGAGGAATGTGTTACCGCTATCTGTCAGACCTGCAGCCAGGCGGGAGCTGTCATCCAGTCCATCGACTTGCTGCCTGCTTTTCTGGGCCGCCTTTGGCCTTGGGGAACAGGGACCCTGATTTTCCAGGAAGCACCCGATGGCCAGCAGCATCGGGTCCGCCTGACCGATGGCCTGCCCCTGGCTTATGACGTACAACCGGTCACGCCGTCTGCGGAGATGCCGCCTTTCCGCTGGCTTCCAGAGGGAGCCGATGACGCAGACTGGCAGGCGGCTGGGCCGAGCCCGGCCGTGCGCCGCCTGATGGAGGACTGCCAGCTGACCCAGGCCACCGCCTTGCTGGCCTTTTTGTGAGGAGGGAAAGCGATGAAGTGCAACCTTTTGCCCTCAGGCTACCGCCAGCAGCATGGTCTTTGGCAGCGGCCGGCTTGTCTGAGCCTGGCCCTGGCCTTAGCGCTCTGTCTGGGAGCGGCCTTCTTCTTCCAGTATCGGCTTCACTGGGAGAAAGCGTATTATACGGACTGCCTCTACCCTTTGCAGCAGCAGATACAGCAGGGCAATGAAGTCATCCGCCGCCGTCAGGCCCAGGCCGAAGGCGAGGCGAAAGCGCGGCAGGAAGGCCCTTTGCTGACACCGTCCTTGATGGTAGCCCTGGCAGGGTCCAAACCGGCCGGGCTTGTCGTCGAGAAAATCAGCAGCCGGTCCGGCCGGGTCGTCATCGAAGGCCGGACAGCCTCGCCGGACACGCCGCAGCAATGGCAGCGGGCCTTGCAGCAGCAGGGCCTCGGCCAGGCCGCCGTAGCCAGGATGAAACCCGATATGGGAGAGGGGATTCCCTTTGCGCTGGAGGTGACTCGTCGTGAAGGCCTGGCGAAAAGGGGCTGACTGGCAGCGGGCTTTTCCCGTACTCGTCGTGTTGACCGTATGGGCTGCCTGCTTTGCCTTCTCGTCGTATCATGCCTGGCAGAACTGGCTGCACGTTCACCGGCAGTTAGCCCCCTATGCCCAGAGAGGCCGGCCCCGGCAGAAGCAGGAGACGGCAAAGCCTGACGCCAGTCCTGACGTGGCGTCCTCTCTGGCGGCCCACAACCTCCAGCTCTTATCGTGGCAGCAGTCAGTCCATGAAGTCGGCCGGCAGACGCTGGTCCTGGAAGGCCCCTTTACAGCCCTTCTGACCTGGATCAATGACTGGCCCGCTGCCTGTCCCCAGGGAACCTGCCAGATCCTTCAATGGGAGCAGGGCGAAGGGGGAAGTGTCGTGACCGTCGAACTCTCGACGGACGGAAAGGCCGGGACGGCCCTTCATTGACAGCCTGAGGCCGGGCATGATATAGTTATGTTTGTAAGTTTGAAATAGGTCAGGTGTCACAGACTCAATAGAGAAGCCGGTCCGATGCCGGCGCGGTCCCGCCGCTGTAGGGTGGAGCCAGGCTGCAACGATGTCACTGTACGGACGTATGGGAAGGCGCAGCCATGGCCATGAATCCAAGCAAGAAGAACTGCCTGACGGATAATCACCGATAGACCTGCGAGCGATGGGAAGGAG
>CABMPA010000003.1 GCA_902388315.1 uncultured Megasphaera sp.
AGTTCCGGGCTGGCGACGTCCATAGCGGCGTCAATATACTGTTCCAACAGTTTCCGTTCTGTCTTTTCAGCCAGCATCATACCGAAACCGTATTCAGCGTTGTCTTCAAAGAGGGAAGTCGACCAGGCCGGGCCGTGCCCCTTAGCATTCTTAGTATAGCCGCAGTCCGGTGCACTGCCGCCCCAGACGCTGGAGCAGCCGTGAGCGTTAGCAATCATCATGCGGTCGCCAAAGAGCTGGGTAACGACTTTACAATACGGCGTTTCAGCACAACCTGCGCAGGCGCCGGTGAATTCGAGGAGCGGCTGTTCGAACTGGCTGCCGATGACGGTATTCTTGTCCATCGGGTTGGCTTTCGCCGGCAAGTCGATGACGTAATCCCAAAGAGCGGCTTTGTATTCTTCGCCGTCGAAGGGTTTCATGGTCAATGCCTGTTTCGGGCAGACGTGGGTACAGCTGCCGCAGCCCAGGCAGTCCATGACGGATACGACGATATTATATTTGTAGCCCGGAGCCACTTTGATTTCCTTGTCCTGGTAACCTTTCGGCGCCTTAGCGGCTTCATCCGGCGTCATCAGGAACGGACGGATAGCAGCATGGGGGCAGACGAAGGAACACTGGTTACAGCCGATACATTTTTCAGCATCCCAGCTCGGTACGAACATGGCGACACCTCGTTTTTCTTCGGCGCAGGTCCCGGTCGGCCAACGGCCATCTTCGATGCCATCATAAGCGCTGACCGGCAGGTCGTCGCCTTCGAGGGCATTGACAGGAATGGAGAATTCGCGGAAGAATTTCGTATGTTTCGACATATCAGCCGGTTCATCGACAGCATCAGCCCAGGCGGCCGGTACATCGACCTTAACGATAGCAGACAGGCCCTGGTCGATTGCTTCATTGTTCATATCGACGATATTCTGGCCTTTCTTACCATACGAGGCGATGACGGATTCTTTCAGTTTCGCAATAGCCAGGTCCAGAGGGATGACATCAGCCAGTTTGAAGAAGGCCGACTGCATGATCATGTTGATGCGGCCGCCGAGACCGATTTTCTGGGCAATGCCGACGGCGTCGATGATGTAGAACTGGACGTCGTTACGGGCAATAGCGCGTTTTAATTTAGCCGGCAGTTTTTCATCCAGTTCTTCCGGTTTCCAAACCGTATTGAGCAGGAACGTACCGCCTTTCTTGATGCCCCGCAGGAGGTCGAAACCATGGACATAGGACTGGCGGTGGCAGGCGATAAAGTCGGCATTATTGATGAGATACGGCATCTGAATCGGCGTATCGCCAAAGCGCAGATGCGATACGGTGACGCCGCCGGATTTCTTGGAGTCATAAGCAAAATATGCCTGGGCATACATGTCGGTGTTATCACCGATGATCTTGATGGCACTCTTATTAGCACCGACCGTACCGTCGGAACCGAAACCCCAGAACTTGCAGGCTTTCAGGCCTTTGCCGCCGGTAGTGATGCCTTTGACACGCGGCAGGGATTTATAAGTGACATCGTCGACGATGCTCAAAGTGAAGTCGTTCTTGGGTTCGAAAGCCTTGAGGTTTTCAAAGGCTGCGACGACGTCGCCCGGCAAGAATTCTTTCGACGCGATACCATAGCGGCCATGGTAGACTTTCGGCGCATTGTCAGCTACGGCAAAAGTAGCGGCTACGCTGTGATAGAGCGGTTCGCCGTTGGCGCCGGTTTCCTTCGTGCGGTCCAGGACGGCAATCTTCTTGACCGTATTCGGCAGAGCGGCCAGGAAATGTTTTTCCGACCACGGGCGGAACATGTGGACGTTGATACAGCCGACCTTTTCGCCTTTGGCAACGAGCATCTTGACCGTTTCTTCAATGGTCTGAGAACCAGAACCCATGGATACGAGGACGAATTCGGCATCCGGAGCACCGGTATAGTTAAACAGGTGATATTCACGACCTGTGATTTCGCTCACCTTCTGCATGTAGCCTTCGGCGACATCGGGGACGCGGTCATAGAATTTATTGAGGGCTTCGCGGTGCTGCATGAACGTTTCAGCCGGTTCGCAGAAAGAAATAGCTTCCGGATTATCCGGATTCATGCCGCGTTTGCGGAAGGCCCGGACGGCATCCATATCGAGGAGGGGCCGGAGTTTTTCATATGGCAGGACTTCGATTTTCTGGATTTCATGAGATGTACGGAAACCATCGAAGAAGTTGATGATTGGGATACGGCAGGAAATAGCCGTGGCATGGACGACAGCGGCCAGGTCCATGATTTCCTGGACACTCGATTCACACATCATGCTGATGCCCGTGCCACGCATAGCCATGGCATCATCATGGCCGGCAAAAATCGTATAGCCGTTAGTAGCGACCGTACGGGAAGCGACGTGGAAGACACCGGGCAGGAGTTCGCTGGAAATCTTGAACATATTGCTGAGCATGATCATCATGCCCTGAGAAGACGTAAAGGTCGTCGTCAATGCGCCAGTATTCAAAGCGCCGTGCATGGCACCGGCCGCCCCTTTTTCGGACTGCATTTCCTGAACCTGGACGGTCGTACCAAACAAGTTCTTACGGCCATGAGCGGCCCATTCATCGACGTGTTCCGCCATCGGCGACGACGGCGTTATCGGGAAGATGGAAGCCAGTTCCGTAAAGGCGTAGGCAATATAAGCCGCAGCTTCGTTGCCGTCCATTGTCTTGAAAATTTTCTTTGCCATAGTACTTTTTCCCCTTTCTGTAAAACCTGGTAAATGAAAGAATCCGTGTACACTTAGGAGTCATCCTTAACATTGCGCAGATAAAATTATCACTTTTCACTATGTGACTAGGGTATTTTTTAGATGACTATTTGTTATCTTCATTGTACTATTTCGAAAAAATTTACGCAAGGCCTTTCTAGTAAAACGTTCATCTTATGCCGATTTTGTCTAAATATGTGTATATTCATGAAAAAGAGTCATAAAAAACAGGCTGTCACACAAAGACAGCCTGTTTTTTAGTTTTTAGTTTGTAGTTTTCAGTTTTCAGCGAATGGATAGCTAAAAATTTAAAATTCTCTATGCCCGCTACAAACGCTGTACCACCTACATTATGCCCAGATGGATTTCATGAGCTCTTTATACGATTCGCCGAGATGGCGGATGATGACGTCGAACATGGCGTAAATCAAATCGCCGTCGACTTCATCGTCTTTAAGGAGGACGCAGGTATCCAGGATGAGGTTGCCTTCGTCATCGACGTAGTATTTGAAGGACTTATACTGCTTGTTATAGGTATTGAGCAGCTTGAGAACGGCCGTTTCGTTGTCATCGTGCAGAACCTTCGGCGCTACCAGGACGCGGATCATGCCGTAAATGCTGGTATCGAGGATGACGATGAGGGGCAGGCGGTTGCCGTTGATGTCGGCAGCCGACCGGAAGACGACCGTCTGGAACTGGTCATCTTTGATTTCATCGACCGTAAAGGCCTTGATTTCTTTTTCGTCGAGATATTTTTTAAAGTTTTCAGCTTTCTTGTTCATTGGAAAACACTCCTTTTTCAATAACACTATTTTATATTTATTATACCGCAGGCCCTTACTTTATTCTACTGTGATTTCACCTTCCTGTGCCGCATCGTTCTGCCACTGGCTGGTGTCGACCAAGTTGTAGCGTTCGTGGTAAAACAGGCCCGGATGGTAGTATTGCCGATAGAAGTCGTAGAAATCAGGATCCGTGCTCATGCGCATGACGTCATTTTCGCTGTAGCGCTGGCGATAGACGTAATTGTGCGTCTGCACGTCGAGAAGATTGCCGTTGCTAAACTGGACGTGGCCCTGGCCAGGGAAGCGCAGGTAGGCCCACTGCAGCGACGGCGTATCGCTCATCCAGGCTGCGAGGCTGGCTTTCGGATTGTTGACGGCCGTGTTGTTCCAGTAAGCGCTGGTAATGGCATCGTCATAGACCGGAGCCGAACCGAAGACGTTCGTCGTCATGACGCCGTTGCTGAAGGTCGCCTTGTCGAGGACGTAGAGTTTGTCGATGTCCAAGGAACCCTGGCTGACAGTGACGTCACCCTTTTCCAGCCAGAGGTACTTGAAGCGGACGCCACTGCCCAAGTTGGTGCGGATGTCGCCGATGTGCAACTGTCGAATCGGTGCGTCTTCGTAGGCACCGCTTGCGGTAATGTTCACTTTGCCGTTGGCGCCTTCGCGCTGTGTGATGTCCTCAAAACTGAGGTTGTCACCGGCAAGAGCAAGCTGCGTACCAACGCTCATGTGCTTGATGTCTGTCGTCTTTTCCGGATTGCGGACAAAGAGGGCAATGAGGTCGCCGTCGATATTGTCGAGGTAGAGGCTTCCGTCTTTAAGGTCGACCCGTGTCGTCCCCTTGGACGAGAGACTGTAGAGGTCGCCGTCGCCTGTGCCGTCATGGCAGATCGTAAGGTTGCCGTTAGCTGCCGTAATGAAGCCACGGTCGCCGTTGACGCTGCGATGGCTGTCCCTGATGTCGCCGGTTCCGGTAACGTTGAGGAACAAATCACCATTCCGTGCCGTCAGATGGATATTTTCGCCTGCCGCATCATCAGCGCCCAGGAAGAGGATACTGCCATCGTTCGTGTGCATCTTAACGTCCTGAGCTGCTGTAACGTCCTGGCGCAAGGTAATCGTACCAGCCTTAGCCGCATCCGCAACGAGATGCTGACCAGCATTGACCAGGCCGTCAAAGACGATATCGCCTTGGCTCTGGGTCGTCGCCGTAAGGTCGGTGCCGCTGGAAGCATTCCCTGCGAAGGTGATGTCACCGGCATTTGTTTCAGCTTGCAGTTTTCCGGCCGTCGCCTTGGCATCGCCAGAAAACAGGATATGGCCGGTCTTTTGAGCCACAGCCTGGAGATCCTGCGCCGCCGTCGTCGTGCCGCCGACTTCGATGTTGCCGTTTTCCGTCATCATCTTGATGTCAGCCGACGAATCGACATTGCCTGTTACCTTGATATTGCCCTTGTCAGCGAGAAGCTGGCTATCCGTTGCCGAAAGCATCGTATTGCCATTCTTCGAGACTAACGAGCCACCGATGGTGACATTGCCTTCCGTGGCTTTCGCCGTGACGGAGGTGCCGCTACCGATATTCCCCGTAACATCGACGCTGCCATTGGTCGCCAGCATTTCTGCAGACGTACCGCTGGTCACATCGCCTTGGATGGAAACATCGCCGCCGGTGGCCTGGGCCAAAGTGGCCTGGCCGCTGGTCAGGCTGCCATCAATCGTGACGCTGCCGCTGTCGGACTGGACGGTAGCGTCATTGCCGGCGTCCAGCTGCCCTTTCACCAGCACATGGCCGCTGCCCGTCTTCACGGTGGCATCGCCCTTTGCGGCTTTCACCTGTCCGTCGATGGTCACATCCCCAGACTGGGCTTCAGCCACGGCGTCGCCGGCGGCGGCATCCATCTTCCCCTTGATGGTGATATTCCCATCTTTGGTCAGGGCTTCTGCATTGCCGCTTTCTGTGGCCAGCAGGTCCCCGTCGATGAGGATGCTGCCCTTGTTGGCAGCCTGGAGTTTGGCACCGTTCTTAGTCGTTACCGTACCGTAAACGGTGATGTCGCCGGTTTCGCTGGCCAGCTCTGCCGTAGTGTCTGCCTGGACAGTATTTTTCTGTCCGGCGGTTCCCACGGTAATGCTGCCGTCTTTGGTCTTCATCCGGGTATCCGTTCCAGAAACCACATCTCCGGTTACCAGGATATTGCCCTTGTTCTGGCTGTCCATAAGGACGCTGGTCCCTGCCGAGACATTGCCCGTCTGGGTAATGTCCTTCTGGGCGGTCAGGCTGATGGCGGCCTTGGTAGCCTGCACGGCAGACTGGTTGGCGATGGAATCACCAGCCGTCATAGTCACACCCTGATCGGCCGTAACAGCACCAGCATTGGTGATGCTGCTGCCGGAAGTCAGTTCCACATTCTGGCCGGCCGTTACGGCACCCTGGTTGTTCAGGTCCGTCTTGGCGTCCATCGTCACATCGCCGTCTTTGGCTTCCACATCGCCCTGGTTGGTGATGCTGCTGCCGGCGGAGGTCATGGTCACAGCCGTACCGGCCTGTACATTGGCCTTGTTGAGGAGTTCCTTCTGGGCTGTCAGGCTGACGGCACCATTTTCAGCCGTAAGGTCGCCGCCGTTGGTCAGCGTCGTGCCGGCCTTCATGGTGAGATCCTGACCGGCCGTTACGGCCTTGTCGTTGGTCATGGACTGACCGGAGGTCAGTTCCACATCCTGGCTGGCTTTCACCATGCCCAGGTTATGCAGGTCGGTCTTGGCGTCCATGGTCACATCGCCGCCCTTGGCTTCCACATCCCCCTGGTTGGTGATGCTGCCCGTATCGGATTTCAGGTTCACACTCTGGCTGGCCGTCACGGCACCCTGGTTGTGCAGGTCGGTCTTGGCATCCATGGTCACGCCGCCGCCCTTGGCTTCCACATCCCCCTGGTTGGTGATGCTGCTGCCGACGGAGGTCATGGTCACAGACGTACCTGCCTGTACCTTGCCCTTGTTCAGGAGTTCCTTCTGGGAGGTCAGGCTGACTGCACCGTTTTCAGCCGTCAGATTGCCGCCAGTGGTCAGCGTGGTGCCGGCTTCCATAGTGAGATCCTGACCGGCCGTTACGGCCTTGTCGTTGGTCATGGACTGACCGGAGGTCAGTTCCACATCCTGGCTGCCCGTTACGGCGCCCTGGTTCTGCAGGTCAGTCTTGGCGTCCATGGTCACATCGCCGCCCTTGGCTTCCACATTGCCCTGGTTGGTGATGCTGCTGTTAGCGGAAGTCATCCGTACGTCCTGACCGGCCGTCACTGCGCCAGTATTGCTCATGGCTTCACCGGACTGCAGATCCACAGAACCTGTAGTGGCCGTAAGGTCGCCGCCGTTGGTCAGCGTCGTTCCGGCCTTCATGGTGAGATCCTGACCGGCCGTTACGGCCTTGCCGTTGGTCATGGACTGACCGGAGGTCAGTTCCACATCCTGGCTGCCCGTTACGGCTCCCTGGTTGTTCAGGTCGGTCTTGGCGTCCATGGCCACATCGCCGTCCTTGGCTTCCACATCCCCCTGGTTGGTGATGCTGCTGCCGGCGGAAGTCATGGTCACAGCCGTACCTGCCTGTACCTTGGCCTTGTTGAGGAGTTCCTTCTGGGCTGTCAGGCTGACGGCACCGTTTTCAGCCGTCAGCGCTCCGCCATTGGTCAGCGTCGTACCGGCGTCCATGGTGAGATTCCTTCCGGCCGTTACGGCCTTGTCGTTGGCCATGCTGCCGTCGGATTTCAGCCCTGCATCCTGGCTGGCTTTCACCATGCCCAGGTTATGCAGGTCGGTCTTGGCGTTCATGGTCACACCGCCGTCTTTGGCTTCCACATCGTCCTGGTTGGTGATGCTGCCCGTATCGGATTTCAGGTTCACACTCTGACTGCCCGTTACGACTCCCTGGTTGTGCAGGTCGTTCTTGGCATCCATGGTCACGGCCCCGTCTTTGGCTTCCACATCGCCTTTATTGGTGATGCTGCTGTTAGCGGAGGTCATGGTCACAGAGGTACCTGCCTGCACGATGCCCAGGTTGAGGATGTCATCGGCCGCCGTCAGTTCCACCTTGTGGGTGGCGATCAGGCTCTTGTTGGTCATGCCTTTGGTGGAGTTCAGGATGATGTTTTCCCCTGTCAGGGCGTCTTCATTCTCCAGGGCCCCGGCCGCATATTCATGGAGCCGGCCGCTGCCCACGGTCAAGGTACCCCTGGTCTTCAGGTCAGCCTCGTCGTTGATCAGGCTGATGCCTTCCGCCACCGTCACCGGCCCGTTGACGGTCAGGTCGTTCACATCACCGTTCACGTAGTTGCGGACGGTGACATTCTTGGCCTTGCTGTCAGCGTCGAAGGAAACGGTCAGATCTTTGCTGCCGCCGCTGCCGATAATCACATCGGTGGCATCGCTGCCGTTCTTCACGGTCACGGTCTGGAAGTCGTTGAAGACTTTCTGGCTATCCAGCTCGGCCCCACTCTTCAGGTCGATACCGGAAACCGCATCCAGGCTGACCGTGGGTGCCGCAATGGCATGGCCCGCAGTCTGGCTGATGTGTCCGCCGGCTTTCAGGGTCAGGGTATCCGTGGTCAGGCTGCCTTTGGCCAGGTTGATGGAGCTGTCACTGGACAGGCTCACCGCATCGGCCGTTACCTGGCTGTCCAGCGGCGATGTTTCGTCATCTTTGCCAAGGCTCAAGCTGGTTTCAGAAGCAACTGAAATCGTATGGCCAGGAACAGTCTTCAGGGTGCCGAGCAGCAGGAGTCCTTCTGTTTCCCCGGCCTTGCTCTTGCCGGCCAGGTAGATGTTGCCATCTTTCGTTTCGGCATTGATGGTCGTGCCATTCCCCAGGATGCGTACGCCGCTCTCCTTCGCACCGATGCTGCCCGCTGCCTTCAGATCAAGCAGACTGCCGGCATTGAGATAAGCCTGTGCCGAAGCGGCAGGGCTCATGAGGATGTCCTTCGTGGAGTCGAGCACCATGTTCTTGCCGGCATAGAGACCGGTAAGCTGCAGATTGTGGGCACCCACACTGCTGATATACATACTGCCGTCTGTCAGAGCAGACAGGCTGCCCGTCAGGTCGACGGCAATTTTCTTATCTGCCGTACCGATGTCAGCACTGCCGCCTTCGAGGATAAGATCCTTGCCCTTCAGGTTGGCACTGCCATCCGTTAGGGAGTTGGTCACGCCGGCTTTGCCCAAAACGCGGATGTCGCCATTACTGGTCGTTACCTTGCCCAGTTTCAGGATAGTATCCTTGTTCTCTCCGAAGGTACGACCGGCTACATAGATATTGCCATCGGACTGGACATTCAGTTCCCCTTTGGCTTCGATGCCCACAGGCACCTTGCCGTAGATGCGGAACACTTTCTCTCCCTTGTCGTTTTCGGTATAGCCTACATCCGAGACATTGGCATTGACGACTTTCTTCAGGTCATCGAGACGTGCATCCGTGGTAATATCCTTGACCAGCACATCTTCGGCCGCTTTGTCCGAGCCGATGTTTTTGGCCTGGAGTGTGATATTGTTGCCGGAGATGTTGGCTTGCTTGAGCTCCGTATCCGTGCTGCCCTGCTGCTTATTGACAATGGCATCGCTGATGGCATAGAGCAGTTCATTCTCCGTCCAACCGGCGCCGGCCTTCTGCAGATCAGTCAGATGATTTTTGGCTGTATCGCTTTTAGTCAGGTAGTCGTCAGCACTGGTATAATCGCCATAGCGGTCTTTCAGGACCTGATAGTTGGCATCGTTTCTGGCTGCTTCTTCATTGTTTTCATAAGCAGTCTTCAGCTTGAGATACTGCTCCATTTCAGACTGGACGCCGGCCTTGTATTCAGCCACGTCTTCTGCCTGTTTCTGTTTGTACTGGCCATCGCCTTCGATCAGGCCCAGGTCTTTCCAGCCCTGGACGAGGGTTACCGTGTTGCCGCGGTCAATGATATCGCCGCTGGGCAGGGCATCGATGAGGCTGCCCGCCGCATTCAGCTTCACATCGCCATCCGTGGATTGGATGATGCCGACACGCATATCGCTGTCTTCGGCCAGATGGATATTGCCTTTGGCCGTGACGTTGACACTGCTGGAAAGCGGGTTCAGCGCGTCCACAGCGGTATCCGGTGTTTTCACCTTCAAGGCCGACGTATCCGTACCGATGCTTCCCTGCCGGCTCACGAGATCAATACGATTGCCCTCCACAGCCGCAGCTGTGCCATTCTGGGTCAGATTGCCCAAAACAGTCAGACTGACATCGCCCTTCGTGTTCTTCGCCTGAACGAGATTGACATGACCTGCTTTGCCATAGGCACCGTCAACGGTGATGTTCATATTGCCGCTGCCGGTATTGGCTGCGTCGAGCTTCACCGTATCGCCAAGGGACTCGATGGCAATATTCGTCAGGCCGTTTTTGGCACTGAGCTTGATGTTGTCGCCCTTGAGCAGGCCGCCCTTCTGGTTGATGGCACCTTCCTGCGAAGTGATGGCGATGGTCGAGCCCACACCGCTCTGGCTGGACTGAATCCTGCCGGCCAGGGTGATACCAGCCTGACTCGTCACATTGATGGCCGAATTGCCATTCTGATTGCCAAGGAAGCCGATATTGATGCCGTGATCCGCCTTGACACTGCCCACATACTGCTGGGCCGTACCCGTGTTGGTATCCCATTCGGTGCGTTCCCAATGGAACCAGCCTAAGAAGCCCGTCTTCCAGCGCTTGGTGACGACCGGCTGCGTCCGGGAATTGTTCAGGACGACATTGTCGTAAACAAAGACATACTGTTTGTCCTTGTTCGTGAGACTGCTCGTGTCGATATAGACGCCGTTATCATTGGTAAAGGTATTATGACCCATATCCTGCGGCGTGATTTCCCGCTCATACTTCGTCAGTTCCGTTTCATCGACCGTCGTGACGCCTCCCCAGAGGCCGGCTTTATGGTCATGCTTATAATGTTTCCTCGTCGTGACTTTCTGGCCGCTGGTCCAGTTGTAGCGCAGATTCTCCTGCGTATTGTACTGGGAAGAAGCCCCGCTGGTGCTGAGAACCTTCCAGTCGCCTGTGGTCTGATCCCATTTTGTCAGGTCCTTGACCACCGTGCTGCCGCGGGTGTATTCCGTGAGCCGGTTGGTGGAAGAATCCGCAATGCTGATCAGGCCATCATTCTTGTTGCTGATGAGCTTGCCCACCTGCAGATCCGTTTTCGTCGGATTGGTCACGCTGATATCATAGGCACCATCCAGCGCAACGATTTTCCCGTTGCCTGTGCTGGAAATGCGGCCGCTCAGATAAATCTTGCCTCCGTGGGCATCGATATCGGGGATGACCAGTTTCTGCGTCGACGGATTGTAGTAGACATCGGGCTGGTACTTATAGGTACCGTCGTCCTGCAGAACTTTGCCGCCCTGCTGTACAAGATAATACGATCCTGTCGTAACGACCGCATCGGACAAATCCTGTTTGCCCATGAGCGCCCAACTGCGATTCAAGTTCTGGACTTTCGGCGTTACCGTATCGGCAATAGTAACTTCGTATTTGCCATAGCCGCTCTGGATCAGGCCGTTGACATTGATGTCCGACGCGTTGATGTAGATGTTGTCGCCGGCAATGCGCGAGCCGCTGCCGTTGAGCATCTCATCAGTCGTCCGACTTTCATTATGGATCCGGGTCGTTCTTTCATAACCATAGATCATATTGAAAGACTTTTTATTGATGTTGAAATACCTGTTGTACAGCTCTTCCGGGTTGCCGCCGATGTTGACGATGCCCTGGGTAAAGCCCTGGCTGATGCTCTTGCCGGCCGTCAGGTGGATTTCCTTGCCGTTGACTTCCGCCGTACGGCTGCCTTCACCCTGGAGGAGAATATTGTAGTTCTTATCTTCTACCGTGACGACGCCATTTTCTGCCTCCACATTGCCATTGATTTCGATATCGGCCTTCGGGACAAGCTCGGCATCAACTTTTTTGCCCGTCTTCTTGCCCTCTGCATCGACTTCATCAATCTTTGCCTTGATGGCAGCCGTGCCGTAGTCACTCTTGATGGTGACCGTGCCGCCGGTACTGGTGGCAGCATCGGTACTGACCGTCAGGTTGACGGCAGCGGCCTTGTCCTGATTGGCACTCTTGATGACGGCAGCAGCGTCCTTGGCCAGGGACTGACCGTTGTAATGGATTTCACCACCCGGATTGACAGCCTTCACATCCCCCACTTTCATATAAAGATTGGTATGGTTTTCCACGGTGACTTCCGGACTTCCCTGTGCCTTCAGCGTACCGGCGCCCTTCAGGCTGCCTGCTTCCACCACGATATTGCCGCCCGAAGCGACGATATCCGGCAGGACGATGGTATCCACCGTAAGCCCGCTGACAGGGACCAGATATTCCTTGCCGTCTGCCCCGGTTTCCTTGGAAAGAAGGCCGAGATCCTTGAGTTCATTATAGATGCGGGTCTGCTCATCCTGGTAGCCTTTCAGCGCCGTCAGATCCTTGCTGTCACTGTACTGGCCGATAAGAGTAGACAATTCATAGTAACGTTCCATCAGGGCATTGGCATAGTCGATGCTCGCATAGGTAATCTGCGACGTATCGATGTTATCCGAAGCCTCGATTGTCGGCCGCTGGACAGCCTTTTCCTGTCCCTTGACGGCTTTGACGGCGGCCAGTTCATCTTTATCGAGGACGACAATCTGTCCTGCCCCGCCGATGACGATTTTCTGCTTGTTCTGTGCGCCGGCCGTTACCTTGCCGTCAATCTGTACATAGTTATCCGTCTTGTCGTTGATGCTGTCGGACTTTTTACCCACGGACGTGCTCGTGAAATTTTCCTTGGCATCGCTGTGATACCAGGTGTACTTCACAGACTGCTCCCGCAGGTATTTGTCGGCTTCATCGGCATAGGCATTGACATGGCGTACACTGGAGACTTCTGCACCCTTGCCGACGACGACCTGGTTGGCCTGCGTCAGGGTATCCTTGAATTTCGGAACGGCTACAGAAAGCGCCGTCTTGTTGTAGGCTTCCGATTCGACAGTAAGGTCCAGGTTGTCCATGGCGCCATCCGCGTCTTTGCCTGCATAGAGATTAACATCATTCAGGCTGTAGACTTTGCCCTGAACATCGACTTTGTTGGTCCGCTGCAGGGTGTTCTTCACATCCGACGAAGCGCCGCCGACGGCCCCGCCCTGGGTATCGGCCACGCCTTTGGCCGTCACAGCCCAGTCGTCCGAAGCCGACAGAGTGATATCGCCAGCCGCCGTATCCGTGCGCAGGGACGTCTTCCCATCCGTCGTGATGGTATTCTGGCTGGTCAGGGTATTATCTACATCCACCCAGGTAGCTGCGCCGGCACCGGCCGCTTTGATATAGCCGGCCGCATTGATTTTGCCGCCCGATTCAGCTGCCAGGGTCTGGCTGCCGCTGCTGGCAAGGGACGCATGGCCGGCATCCACAGTGGCCGTGCGGTTCACCGTGTTATTGAGCTTGGCGCCCTGCACCGCGACACCGCCATACCCGCTGCCTTCAACAGCATACGTCTTGTTCTGACCGAGATTTGCCTTGCTGTCTGCCTTGGCCGTGAGCGTGCCGCCGCTGGTGATCTGGCTGCCCGTCAATACCACATCAGCAGCACCGCTGGCCGTATTATCCGCCTTGGTGGCACTGGCGCCGACGACGGCTGCCTTGGTGGCATCGGCGTTCAGGTCCATATGGTCCGTCTGGGCCGACTGGATAGTCACGTCACCGTTCACATCCCAGCTGCCTTTCAGGGTAACCTTACTGCCCGTATACGTCTTGTTGTCCACTGCACCGGCCAGGTCGCCGCTGATCATACCGCCGCCGCTGCCATCGGCCGTGGTCAGATTGTGCGTCGTACCGCTGGCATTGACGGTCAGGGATTTCAGTTGTGCCTGGTCGCCAGTCAGCGTGACGGCCGCCGTATTGGCATCGTCTTCCGTTCCGCTTCCCGTATAGGCCAGATTCGTACCGCTGGCAAAAAGTCCGCCGACAGTGATGCCCCGGGCATCCGCTGCAGTCTGCGTCGTATTGGCCGAGGTAACGTTCAGAGCCGTTCCCTTATCTTTCTTGAAGGAAACCTTGCCCATCGTCACATCTGTATCGATGTCCGTATTGGCTGCTGCCGTATTGACGACGGCCGTACCGCGGCCGGCCGCGGCAAAGCCCTTGACCTTGGCTTCACTGTTGTTTTCTCCATTCTGGCTTTCGGCGCTGGCTGTGATTTCTGCCCTGTCAACATCGAAAGTCGTGCCGTCAGCTGCCTGGACGCCGGCCTCACCTTTGGCAGAGGCCGTTGCTGCAGACGCACTGGCACTGCCGAGAAGGGCAACGGAGAGGCTGCCCGTTTCCGCCGTAACGGCCGGACGGGTCGTGGCCTGCAGGCTTGCCGTCTGGCCACTAAAAGCGCTGTTTTTCTTGCTGCCGCTCTGCCCGATGAAAATCTTGGATGCGCCCTCGTCACTTGCCAGGGCGACGACGCCGTTGGCACCGGCCAGGCCGAAAGAGCCACCGTACGTTCTGGCAGACACCACATTGGCCTTATCGGCCTGCAAGTCAGCTGTTCCCTGCGCCGTTTCGAGAGTACTTCCCTGGATGGCAAGATCCGTATCACTGGTATTATCTGCCTTGGAGACAAGGGCTCCGGCCGTCACGAGGCCTGCCGTAGCGCCGTAGACCGACGACGCCGTCCGGGACGCGTCTGCCGCCCTCATCGTGATATCTTTGTTGTCGGAAGTCAGCGTGGAATCCACGGCTTCGACTTTCGTCTCACCGCTGGAGCTGCTCTGGGCATAGGCCGCACTGACAGCCGCCACACCGGCGATGTTCGCCTGATAAGCATTGATGCTCGTCTTGCCGCTTTGGTCAGCCGTTACAGAGAGCGCATTATTCGCCTGCAGCGTACTGCCGCTGATGCTGATGCCGGCATCTTTCTTCGCATCCAAAACAGCAACCGTCGCACTGAGCCCCAGCGACCCCGAAACGCTGGCCGAAGCCGCCGTAATCTGGGCATTGGTCTGCCGGTCCGCTTGCAGGCTCAGGGTATCCCCGGTGGTAATCTTCGAACCGGTCACCGCCACCTGGATGCCTTTGGCATCACTCTTGCCGGAAGAAGCGGTCACGCCGGAAGCATCCCTGGTCTCCACACCCGTATCCCTGTTGTGGAGGGTGTCTTTGACCACTTTGCTGCTGGCGGTGCTGTCATCGGCAGTGGCCGTCTTCTGGGCATCCAGGGCCGTATTGGCCTTCTTCAGCACAGCGGTGGTATCAAAGGAAGCCCCCTTGTTCTCGCTGCTGCCGTAGGTATCCGCCAGTTTGGTGCCGACGGAGGTCACCATCACGTTGGCATTGATGCCCAGACCGCCTACCGTAGCACCCACCAGGTTCTGATCCACGTCCAGTTCTTCCCGGGAGGCAACAGCCGCTTTCCGGGCCGTGACGGTGCTCTGGTTCACCTTGGCCAGGGTGGAGGTGCCGATGGTGTTGACACCCACGCCCGTGGCAATGGCAGCACCGCCTGCGCCCAGAGTGGCCGCATTGAATTTGGTGGTCACTTTGTTATGGGCATCCACGGTGAAGTCCTGCTCAGCTTTCACGGTGCTGTTGTCCACTACGGCCGAAGTCTGGCTGTTCACATTGTTGACGGAAATGGTGGAAGCCGCAGTCCCCACGGACCCGGCCACACCAGCCACCACCGTGGTTACGCCGGTGCTGCTGTCCGCCGCCACTTTCACGGAGCCGGAATCGCTCAGGCTGCTGTCTTTCTTCGCCGTAACCGTGCTGCTGACCAGCTCTGCATCCGTGGTGAAGTCATCGTTGACCACGCCCACGCCGGCCCCTACGGCACCGGAGACCATGGCCGCACTGACAGCTGCCGAAGCGCTGACCAGGATAGTCTTATGGTCGTGTTTGGCCGAGATTTCCAGGCCCTTGTTGGTGCTGGTGATGTTCTTCATGGTGGCGGTCACGGAGCCATCCAGTTTGGTGGCCGCAGCCGTTGCTGCTACTGCGCCTGCACCGTAAACCCCACCGGCGCCAGCCACGCCGTCCGCATTGGTAACAACCGTGGACTGCTGGTCCGCGGTGACAGCCACGTTCCGGCCGTTGACGGTCTTCTTCGCCGTATCCGTGCCCCTCAGTTCCGCAGCCGTATTCCGGCTCAGGAGCAGGGTATCCGAAGCCGCACTGACACCGGCCCCGCCATCGGCGCCGATACCCACAGCCAAGGACCCCACATGGCTTTCGCTGGTGGTCTCATCCTGGGCTTTCACAGCCACATCATCGGCCGTACTGTTGTCCAGCTTGGCATTGATGTCCGTGCCGGTCACCGCTGCCCGGGTGGTCCCGCCGATGTTGTTCACGGTCACCGTGCCGGCGGCCCCTGCGGCCACAGTGTCAGAACCGGCCAGGCCGGCGGTCAGGGCCACGCTGTTCAGGGTATGCTGGCCGGAGGCGGTCACAACCACGCCCTTCTGCTTGTCGCCCACTGTCCCGTTTTCCTTGCCCCGGGCCTCCAGGGAACTGTCTTCCACGGTGCTCTCTGTGTTGCCCGTAATGGCATTGTAGCTGACGCCCATGCCCAGCCCGGCATTGCCGGCCGCACCGCTTACCGTCCCGGCAAAGTTGGTGAGGTTTTCCTTCCCGCTGGCCAGTACACCGATGTTGCCGCTGCTGGTCAGGTTGCTGCCGGTCACCGCAGCCTTCACGTTGTTGCCGATCTGGTTCACGGCAATGTTCCCCGCCAGAGCTGCCTTACCGGCCACGGCGGCGCCCACGCCAATGGACGTAATGGCAGAGTCTCCTGCCGCCTGCACCGTGGTATGTCTGTCTCTCACCGTGCTGCCGCTCAGGGCAGCCGTGGTATCCTGGTTGATCCGGTTTACGCTGACCCCGGCACCGCCGGCAAAGTCACCGCCGCCGGCGCCCACCACAGCCAGGCTGTTGATGTTGCTCTGGCTGTCCGCCTGGACCGTCACATAGGCTCCTTTGTCCGTATCTTGATCAACCTTGCTGTCCTGTACTTCCGCCGTCACAGCCTTGTTCACCAGGGCCGTGGCAGCTGCCCCCTGGACGGCCACCTTGCCGGCACCGCCCACGCCTACAGCCGCCGTGGTCAGGGTGGAACCATCCACCGCCTGTACAGACGTACTCCCGCTGGTCACATGGGTCAGGGTGGTTTTGTTCAGGGCGGCCCGGGTCTTCTGGCTGGCTTTTTCCGTGCTGGCGGAAGCACCGCCCACATCGTTGTAGGCCACGGCGCCGCCCAGGGCCACCTTGCCGCTGGCACTGACGTTCCCGGCAGCAGCCACCCGCACATCGTCGCTTTCCGCTTTCACTTTCACGGCTTTGGCGTTTGCGATTGCGGTTTCTTTTACGGTGTTGTTTCCGTCTTCAGGGAGCACTTCCCCTACAGCGGCTTCCGTGTCACTGCCCCCGTGGTTCACCACTACGGTCCCGTTCACGGCTGCTGTCTGGCTGGCGGCCACAGCAGCCCCCAGGCCGTAGATCTTCCCTGTATTCTTGCCTTCCACATCCACGCTCACGCCAGTAGACGGGGTCTGCGCCGTTACCCTGCCTCCGGCCAGGTAGGCACCGATATGGTTGTCCAGACCATTGTAAGCCAGGGCGGCCCCCACACCTGCCGTCTTGCCGTAGGCCACGGAACCGGCCACGTTCACGGCCTGGGCATTGCTGGATGCATGCACCTTCAGGTCATCCGTGGTCAGGGCGGAATCCGTCACCTGGGACTGGATCCGGTTGTCCTGATCCTGCCAGGTCACGCTGCCCATGCCGCCGAAGTCCTTGGAGCCGGCGGCCACACCGGCGGTCACGTTCACCGCCAGGCTGTCCGCTTCGGCCTGGGAGGCGATCTTACCCGCCGTCAGGGTCGCTCCATCGATTTTGGCCGTAAAGGTATTGTCCAGGTTGGCCACGTTCACGGCCGCGCCGGCCGCATTGTCCTTGGAACCGGCCACTACAAAGGCGGCGCCCACACTGAGGCTGCCCTTGTTGCCGTCGAAGTCCACTTTTTCACCGGCCGTATCCAGGCCGTTGCTGCTGTCGGAGGTCTTGTAATAGGAAGCACCTTCCGTATCCACCCCTGCATCCTGGAGCAGGCTTTCCTTCTCCCGATAGGTGCCCAGTTTGTCCTCATAGGCCTTGGCCTCATCCGAACCGCTGGTGGTATCGTGGGCTTTCACGGCAATGGAATCCGCCGTGAGATTGGCGCCATCTGCAATGTCCGCACTCACCGTATTGTGCAGCCCGTTGTAGAGCATGGCACCGGTGAAGGCATTGTCCGTGCCGTTGCCGCCTACGGCTACGCCGGCCGAGATGGCCGCCGAAATCTGTTTGGTGGCCAGAAGGCCCTGCACCTGGGTCTCCCCAATATTGGTATAGGTACCGCCGTGGATCCCGGCTTCCAGGTTGTTGTTGATGTTGGCCACAGTCAGGCTGCCGCCGGCTGCGTTGCCGCCGCCGATGGCCACGTCCGCATTGACGCCGCCGGTGATCTGCAGGTCACTTTCGTAGGCCGTCACGTCGACGTTTGCTTTTTCCGCGTCCGATTTTCCGGTCACCGTATTGTTTTCCGCCAGGGCCTTGACGTCCTTGTCGATCAGGTTCACCGAAGCCGACGCCCCGCCGGCGAAGTTGTTGCCGGCCTGACCGCTCTTGGTGAGGGCCAGGGCCGTACCGGCCGCTACAGAGGTACCGCCGCTCAGGGCTTCGATGTCCAGGCTCTTCACCCCGGTCAGGGTGCTGTTGCGCACGGCTGCCTCGATGGTATTGTCGATGGAGTTCATGCCCACGGCACCGCTGAAGGCCACACTGGTGTTGTCCTGGCTGCCCTTGCCCTTGCGCAGGGAAATGGCCGCACCGCCGCTGTAGGCCCCCACATAGGCCGTATCCCGGGCGCCCACGCTCATGGCCCCGTCGTTATCCAGTTTCACCGTGGCGCCGTCCACCACCGCCTGGGTGGTATCCTCCACCAGGTTCAGGGAAAGGCTCCCGGCCCCGGCCAGGCTGAAGGAAGGCGCCGTATCCGACTGGGTGGGCACTGCGGTCTGGGTACCGCCCTGGCTCTTGCCGCCGGTGTTCACCCAGGTGATGGCATCCTTCACTTTATTGGAAACGGTCCCTACCGCATCGGTGACGGTCCCCACAGGGTTCGTCACCTTGCCGAACAGGTTGCCCACGCTGCCCATGCCGCCCTTTTCCGTCTTGCCTTTTTCCGGATCCGTGCCGCTGGAGGTCACGCCTCCGGCCACGCTCACAGCGTTCATCAGGCCGGTGGTCTCTGCATTCACCTGGAGGGAGGCGGCTTCGATCTGGCCTTTGTCATCGTCATCATCGGCGGTGGTGATATTTTCCACCGCAGCCCGGTTGGTCACGTCGATGTTGTTCACCGCCACGGCGATCCCGGCTGCCGCTGCTCCATTGGCCGCGGACAGGGACAGGATGGCATTGTTCACATTGGTATTGTTGTACCCGGTGATGGAAATGCTGCCCTTGCGATTGTTGGTCTCATCTTTCACAGCCTTCAGCAGGGCGTCCTTATCCACCCGCACCTGGTTGGAACTGTCGCTGTTGGTCAGGGCCATCATGCCGCTAATGGCCGAGCCGTCCGCCTTGCCCGCAGACAGCATGACCCCGGTATGGAACACGTCGGAGTTGCTGGAAAGGGCCATATCCCCGGCAGTCAGGCTGGCACCCTTGTCCACCTGGACCAGGGTAGCGTTGTCGAAATCCTGGTAGTCGAAACTGCCGCCGATCCCCACCCCGTCCGATTTGCCGGTGGCCGCATTGTTCAGCCAGAATTTGCTCTTGCCGGTCATGGTCACGTCTTTGATGGCTTCCTCAGCCTGCAGTTTCAGAGTATCGCCAGCGGTCAGCTGGGCATTTTTCCCCACCTTCACCTGGCTGTCGAAATTGAAATCCGAAACGGTGACAGAAGCCGCCGCCGAAATGTTGGCATAGTTGTTGGGGCTCAGGTATTCCATGGAGGCACTGACCACATCCATGGGGCTGGCCAGCAGGTTCGTCACCTTTTCCCGCAGCTGTTGTTTGGCCTGGAAAAAAGGATCCTGGGCCTGGATATCCGCATAAAGGTTCATGGCCGCGTCCTGCAGTTCCAGGAACTGGTTGTACAGATCCCAGCCGGTGGCCGCCAGGTTCGTCACTTCGTTGAGAGTACCCTCTGCGGTCAGGTTCGTCCCATCGGGGGTGTGCTTCAGATAGTTCTTGTAGAACGTGATGCTCATGTTTTCCAGTTTCCCTTCCAGGGTCACCAGATTGTCATAGATGGTCTTCAGGTCACCGAATTCACCGAGCTCCTCCCAGTCCTTCATGTCTGCGGCGGCTGCTTTCACAGCCTGGAGGCTCTCATCCAGCCCTTTCTTGATTTCCTCCACCCGGTTGTAATCCATCCGGGTGCTGGTCTTCAGGGAAAGATCCTTCCCTGCCTTCAGCTGGGCCTTCTTGTCCTTCGTCCCGTCTTCCACCGTCACGCTGGCCGAATTCTTCATGCCCCCGAACACGGTTCCCACAGCAATGGTCACCGTATCAGAATCACTGTCCGTGTTCTTGAAAGTGCTGGTGACGCCGGAAGCGGTCAGCAGGGTATCATACACCGTATTGTTGGCCGAAACCTCCAGAGAGCCGTTCTTGGCTTCCGTCACCGAATTTTTGCCGAAATTCACCTTAGCCGTGGTCGTTTCGTCGGCCACGGTGATGGCGGCCCCGGCGGACAGGGTGTTCCCCAGGGTATCCGTCAACGATTTGGAACTGGTGGAGCCGCTGGAAGCAGGCGTACCCGTATTTTTGGAAGCCTTGCTCATGGCATCCTTCACCAGGGGATTTTCCTTGACCTTGGCTACGATGCCCTGCACATCGGCGGCCTTCATGACCCCCTTCATCAGCTGGGCCTTGAACTTGCCCTGGCCCAGATTGTTGTTGGCGCTGTGGGTATTTTCCGCCGTATGGTTGGTAGCCGTAAGGGTCACATCCTGGTCCGCCTTCACCGTTCCCTGTACGTCGATGGAGGCATCCCCCTTGTGGGTGATCACATCCACGGCTGCCGTACCCACGGCGGTATCCGGTGCCTGGGCAGCGGCTGCCGTGTTCAGGCTCTGGGTGGCTTCCGCGTCCATCTTCACGCTGCCCTTTTCGGCTTCTGCCGTACCGTTCACTTTGATCTGGGCATTGTTGTCGCTGTTGGTCACCGCCACAGCGGTCACGATGCTGGAAGAACCGGCCCCCAGCATACCAGCACTGACTATGGCATTGGCACTGTTGGTCACAGAAGACGTGGCGCTGGCCTTCACCTGCAGGGCTTCCTGCTTGTTGCCGTCACTGTCCGTGGTATCCTGGCCGGCGGCCTTCACCTTGCCGTCGATCTGAACGGTGGCTTTGTTGTCCGCCTGGGCATAGCTCACCCCGGCAGCTGGAATTTCACTGGGAATCTGTTTGAGATATTTTTTGCCGGCCGCCACCGTACCGGCGGTGCCGTCCAGATTGGCCTCAGCCTCCGCCTTCACCGCATCCCCGGTGACCGTAGCATCCTTCCCCACGGTGACGCTGGCTTCGTTTTTCAGCACCATCACATTAGCGCTCACCGGCACCACGTAGCTGAGGGTATCCCCCAGTTGATCCGTAAGAGAATGGCCGCTGTCCACATAGGTGTTGTCGGCGCTGGCCTTCATGTCCACAGCGCCCTTAGCAGTCACATTCCCCTGCACGTCCACTTTGGCCACGGTCTGGGCGAAGCCGCTGGCATTGCTGGAATAGGTTTCCTCCCCTTCCTTGAAATAGCCGTTGGTGGCTTTGGCAGTCAGGGTGGCGTCCCCGGCGGCCGTCACGGTGCCATAGTTTTCCACGCTGGCCGTGATGGTCTTGGGGATATTGATGTCCGTGCCGCCCAAAACCCCGGTGGTGTTCACCAGGTCATTGAAAGCCTGGTCCAGGCTGTTGGCTGCGTCGGACCGGGCGGACAGGACCACGTCCCCGCTGCCGTCCTGGGTGGCGGTCAGCTGGGTCAGTCCCATGTCTTTCTGTTGTTGGGCAGTCAGATTCACCAGCTTGGAGAAATCGGTGACGCCCGTGTTGATGGCCGCTTCTTTTACGATGCCGCCGGCGGCCGTATCACCGATGGTGTCATCGGTCAGGTTCTTGCCCACCGCCACTTTGCCGGCATAGAGCTTCACATCATGGGTGGCGTTGATCTTGCCCAGCACACTGATGGTGCCGCTGGCATTGATCCGGATATTGTCGGCTCCGTTTTTGATGGCTTCCAGTTCCGCATCCCCGTAATTCCCTGTAGCAAAGTTACCCTTCAGGATTTCATAGGATCTCTGATCCTTATCCAGCAGATCCTGGGTCAGGGAAGGAGCCATCACATAAAGAGCCCCCGTATTGATGACGCCGCCCTTGCCCACGGCCATGCCGCCAGGGCTCAAGAAGAACAGGTTGCCCCCGATCTGCTTGTTGCGGATGGCATTCAGGGTCCCGTTGATGTCGATTCGGGTATCCACGAAGTTCAGCAGATTCTGGGCTTCCCGGCTGTCTTTTTCCGTATGGAAATACAGATTGGCCGTTTTGCCCGCATCCAGCTGGAATTTCTGGAACTGATTGACAGCATTGTTCTTACCGTTGTACTGCTGGGCATAGATATTGAATACGCCATTCTTGTCCGCCGCATAATCCTTCCCGTTGGAAGCGGTGATGCTCCCGGCCAAGGCGGTTAGGGGATTGGCCAGAAAGCCCACGGCAGTTACAGCCGAAAGAACTTTCCGCGTCAACTGTTTATCTGCTGTCCAAGTCATATAGGCTCGCTGTTTTTTCGTTTTTTTATGGTATCTCCGTAGTCCGCTCATGTCTGCCTCCTTTAGAATGAACTATTAAATGAAAAATGAATTCGTGTCCGGCTCTGTTCTTCATCATTAATGGTCCGGATGAGAGGGAAAGCCAGGGCAATGTTAATCGTGGTATGGCTGCCAACGTCGCTCTTGATTCCCAGGCCCGTGCCAACAAGGCTGCGGTCGCCGAAGGCACTGCTGCCCCAGACGCGGCCCCCATCTAAGAAGACATAGGCACTGGTCTTTTTATTCTTGCTGACCGGTACGGCGTATTCGGCACTGGCCATGAAGCCGCCGTCACCGCCGATGAGGCTTTCTTTATAGCCTCGCACACTGTAGAGACCGCCTAGATAGAACATCTCGGCACTTGGCAAATACTGCGTACTAGAAAGCTGCCCATCCAGGCGAAGGGTCCAGCCCTGGCCGTGGGGAAAGACTTTCTGGAACAGTGTATTCAGTTCATATTTACCGTAATTGCGACTGACGTCGCTGATATTCGTATAACGGCCGAAGCGATAGCCGTGTTTCTGATAGAAAATCGTCGTCTTTCCATAATCAATCTGATCATAGTAGACATGGAACGTACTCAATCGGTCGTTAACCCAAGGCATCCCAAAGAAGGATGTCTGCGAATGCTGGTAATTGTATTCGAATCCGACTTCAGATCTCAAGGTCTCTGTCGTCCGGACCGGGCGGGTAACGAAGAAGTTATACGCATAGGAATGGCCGCGCACGTTGAGCGGTTCCAAAGGTCCGTCGATGATGTGGACGCTGTTGGTGCTGTAGCTGACGCCAGCTTTGGCCCCGTGGTGATTGACCGGTGCTGTATAGGACGAGGCGAAAGCTTTCGTCCCTTTAGAAAAAACCATGCTCATGAACAGGGAATCGCGGTTGCCTAAGAGGCTGCGATCCTGCCAGTACATGCCACCGCGATAGAGGCCGCTCGTCTTGTAGCCGGCGTTGTCGGCAAAGAGGCCAAAGACCTCTTTCTGCGGTTCGGCCAAGGATAGAAAGTAGTCTGTCGTCCCCGGCGCGGCTCCGGCTTTCAGTGATAAGTGGAGCTGTGCATCATTGGTAGCGTTGAAGCGAAGCAGCTCTTTATCCAGTTCCTTGACGTTGGCCAGACTTCCCTGTGGCAAGTGGACGCGGCTCGTGATGTAGTCGCTGCGCGTCGACGGGTTGCCTGCGACGCTCACCTGCCCCGTTTTCCCTTCGACGAGTTCGATGCGGACGATACCGTCATGGATGGTCTGCGGTGCCAGGAAAGCCCGGCACGTAATGAGACCTTTTTCCCGATATTGCTCATTGATTTTATTGACCAAGGCATAGAGATCGTCGAGGCTGACATTCTTCTGGAGATAAGGCGCTGCCAGTTTCTGGATGTCCTCTTTCTGGAAGACCTGGGACGGCGATGTCTCTACGGCTTTCAACGTAAAAGAAACATTGCTTTTGGCCTCTTCTTTTGCGCCTTTATTGCTCTCGATGCCGATGCCGGGTCCTTCCGTCAGGCGCTGCTGCATGCGCTGATATTCCAGGTACTGCCGCGTGCGGCTGAGCTGTACACCCGAATCGGAACCGGGCTGCGGCCGCTGCTGAGGCTCCGCAGCATAGGCAGCACTGCTGAGGATGAAAAACGTTAGTGCTGTTGCCAGAGAAAACTTCCATTTTTCCTTATTATCCATGTGAACACCTTCATTTCTTTCGCATTTACAAGACACACTTTTTTATTTTATATTATATCAAAAAAAAAGTCTTTGCAGCTAATTTGCCATAAAACAACGTTTTTTTGACATAAGATGACAAAAAGGGCTGTCGCATTCTGCATTTCTGAGCTGCCCCCCCAATCGTTAGACCAAAAATCTAACGATTGGGGGGGGGGGGCGGTTTTTTTTTGGCAAAATACAGCTATGAATTTAAGAAAAAAATGGTATTAGAATATTTGAACAACCACGAAGGGGGTACTTCTATTTCAAGTAAATATGGGATGGCAAGTAGCAACCAGCTGCTAAAGTGGACTGCGGCTTACAAAGCATTTGAAGATAATGGATTGAAAAAATCTCTCTCTCGAAAAATATACTCTTTCAAAGAGAAACTCGGCTGGAAAAGTCCTGTCCAATACAGAATTTTCCGACTGACAGCATAAAAAAAGTAACGAGACAGTAAACACTGTCTCGTTACCAAGGTCTAACTTTTGGGAGTCACATCATTCTGCTTAATGCGACAGTCCCTTTTCTTATTAGGAGAGGAGTAGTTTTTCGAGGATCGGGTCTAATTCTTCCGGTGTCGTGCTGGGTTCAAAGCGCTGGACCTGGCTGCCGTCCCGGTTGATGAGGAATTTGGTGAAATTCCATTTGATGCCGTTGCCCCGGGCATTATCCGGATAATATTCGGCAACGACCTTCTGGATGAGCTGGCCGCTTTCTTTATCCGTTTCGTAACCTTTGAAAGGTGCGGCTTCGGTGAGGTATTGATAGAGCGGAGCTGCCTGGTCACCGCGGACGTCGATCTTGGCGAAGAGTGGGAAGGTGACGCCGTGGTTGAGTCGGCAGAACTGTTCGATGTGCTGGTTATCTTCGGGGTCCTGTTCCAGGAACTGGTTGCACGGGAAGCCGAGAATGACCAGGCCTTTATCCTTATATTTCTGATATAAGGCTTCCAGGCCGTCGTACTGCGGTGTAAATCCGCACTTGCTGGCCGTATTGACGATGAGCAGGACTTTATCTCTATATTGGCTCAGGGATACATCGTGCCCCTGGATATCTTTGACGGTGAAATCGTATACGTTCATGGCGTGGCCTCCTTATGGCTTATAATTCGTGGATGACGCAGCCGCCGAATTCCGGCGAGCAGGTAGCCCCATCGAGGGATGGTGCTTCTTTAACGGCGAACGATTCTTTCCATAAGCCGTGGAGGTTGCAGTATGCATAGACTTCGCCAACATCGCCTGTTTCAAATTCAGCCTTCGGTTCTTCACCGGGTTTGAGGTAACGGATGTCTACACCGTTATCATCGACGAGGGCAATCCATTCGATATAGTGTTTTTCTTCCATCGGGTGGGTCACTGAACCGACGTGGACTTCCAAATGGCCGTCGATCTTCTGGATAGCCGGTACGTGTTTTTCTTTGGCTGCGTCGACCGTGTCGGCGACGAGATGAGTCAATTCCTGGCCAGCATAGATGAGTTTTTCCGGTACCTGAGTACCAACGGATACTAAAACGTTGCCATCTTTATCGTTGCGGTAAAATTCTACATGTTTCATAGGAGTTCCTCCTTCGGGGCCTGGCCCCTGACGAATGTACGATTTATATTTTAGAGTTGTTTCTTAATTAATAATTGTTTTTCTTTATGTGCTCATTATAGACTAAATTGGTACACTTGTCAATAACGGAGAAGAATTATTTTTTACTATTTTTTCTTAATATCCAGTTCAAGGCTATGCGGGTCCTTTTTCAAGGCTTTCATCCGTTCCCGCGTCGTCCGGCTGGCACCGCCCCATTTCAGGACCAGCCCGCCGTTTACGCTCCATGTCGACGTCATATTGGATCCGGACCGCCTCGTCAGTTCCCCCCAGACTGAGTTCCCTTGACCCAGCGACAGGGAAGATCCGAAGGTCATATCATACCAGGTATAGGCCTTGGTACCGGCATCACCGGAAATAGACGGCGTATCTCCCTGATTCAGGGTTCCCGTCGTCGTGCCATCCAGCGCCCGCTGAACGCCAAAACGGCCGTAGAGCAGGCCGGCATGACCGTTGACACTATACGATTTACCGGCCATAATGCCCAGCCGTCCGCTTATATAGGGTTTATTTCCGGACCGGTAAGTCACGGTATCACCGCTGACCGTATAAGGGAAGACATATCCCAGGGACAGGCCGGCCTGGGGTTCCCAGAAGAACTGCTGGGGCAGGAGCCGCGTTTCATAGTAACGGATACCGGCGCCGAGCAGCCAGTTCCGGTAGTTGACCAGGTCACTATTCCCGTCGGCATCACTATAGGAGACGGTATGCTGAAGCTGGGACAGGCGGATGACGGCATCACCATGGCGGTCGTGCTTATCGCCCCATTCCATGGCAAAACCGCCGCCATATTCCTTGATAGAGTCGGACCCGCTGCCATAGGGCTGGCTGCCGCTCTTCCCATCGGTATAGACATTCGACGTGCTCATCGTATAAAAGGCCCCCTGATGCAGGGTACCGCCCCAGCGGGCCATGTTATGCGGCGATTCGTAGCCGATGAGGGTCGCACTGTAATCCTGGCTATAGGACAGGCTGCCGTAATCGGGAAAAGTATAACTGCGATAATCGGTCTTGACCCACCAGCCCGTGTCATCCGACGGTTCCAGCAGGTCTTTATAGGCCGTGAAGCGATTGTCATCAGACCGGCGCCAGAGAAGGTCTGACGCCATCTGATAAAACGTCGCAGTCCCAGCCTGTGTCGCTGCCAAAGACCGGCCGGCAGACTGCCAGTCTGCCCCCTGTACGGCAGCGGCCCCGGACAGGCAGCTCAGGAATATCAAAGCCATTATCCAGTTATAGAATCCAGGCAGACTGAATTTCATAAAAAACCTCCTTCGAGGGCTTATGGTTCCTTTCTCACTAAATCATAATAGCGGCAGCCTTGTTCTTCACTGCAGCGCAAGGTGCCGTGGTCGACGAGATATTCAATATGGGCCAGGGTCTCACCCAGGGCGAACCACTTCTGCGTCGGCGGGAAATCCTTCCATTTCTTGCCGCGCATGGACCAGGTCATATGCGGCGCGATATCGTAAGCCGTGCTGTGCGGATAGAGCGCTGCCAGCTGACAGATTTCAGCCAGGCGGCGGTCATGGTGAGCCCTGATTTCATCAATACGGCCGTCAATAGAGGTATCGCCTTCCCGATGCCCCGGCAAAGCCAGCCGGACGGGAAGGTCCCGCACTTTCTGTAAACTTTCAAGATAGCGCTGCAAGGATTGTTTCATATGATACCAGACCTGGATATTCGGCGTGATGTCGAAAAGGACGTGGTCACTGGTAAAGAAGATTTCTTCTTTGGGCAGGTACAGGCAGCACAGGCCCGGCGTATGGCCCGGCGTGTGGATGACCTGCAAATCGCAGCCGGCCAGGTGGAGGCAGTCGCCGTCATGGACGGCGTTCACTGGGAAATTCGGGTCCGGCGAAAAGGTCCGGGCCTGGTTGGCGAACTGGGTCTTGATTTCCGCTGGCGGCATGCCTTCGCGCATGAAATTATCTTCGGCAGCTTTCCACGTCGAACCATCCTGGGAATCGACGAGGTACTGGTAATCGACAGGATGCATGTATATAGGACAACCGGCCTGGGCAAAGAGCCCGACCAGGCCGCTGTGGTCGGCGTGGAGATGGGTGATGAACAGGGACGTATCCGGTTGTAAACGAATCCCCAATTCCTGTAAACCCTGGCACAAGGCGCGTTTACATTCAGGACGGTTAAAACCCGTGTCGATGACCAGATTCCCGGACGTCCCTTTGATGACATAGGCATTGAGATATTGCAAGGGGTTATCGGGTAAGTCGACGCGGATACGATATATATTGGGATGTGCAGATACTTGTTGAATCATGGGACCTCCTTGAGAGAGCTTGATGTTTGAAGTTTGAGGTTTAAAGTGATGGCTTTTAAAATTTATCCCATCCACATCATACATCAAACCCGAAAAGAGGCTGTCAGATGACAGCCTCTTTTCTCATTTCTTCTTTTTAGGATTATAGCGGTTCATGCCTTTATCGACGCCCAAGCTCAAGCAGCCTTCGATAGCTGTCGCTGCGTCTTCGATGCCCTGCTGGTAGGCTTCGCAGAGTTCTTCCGGGAAAGGAGTCAGGACGTGGTCGACGACGTCATGGTGCGGCAAAGGCCGGCCGATGCCAACGCGGAAGCGGGTGAAATCGGTGCAGCCGTTGGCAAACAGGCTCTTGATGCCGTTATGCCCGCCATCGCTGCCGTTCTTGCGGATGCGCAGGCGGCCGACGGCTAAGTCCATGTCGTCATAGGCGACATAGACATCGGGCTGGTCGATCTTATACCAGCGCATGAGCGGACCGACGGCGCGGCCGCTTTCATTCATATACGTCTGCGGCTTGACCAGGATGATTTTTTCGCCATTGACCGTAGTCTGTGCTACGAGGGCGTCCATCTTATCCTGCCACAAGGTCACATTCCAGCGCTTGGCTAACTCATCGACGACACGGAAACCCGTGTTGTGTTTCGATTCTTCATATTGGCGGCCCGGATTGCCCAGGCCTACGATCATATGCACGATAGAGTCCTTATTTGTCGAAGAGACGGCTTACGGAAACGTCGTGGAAGATGCGCATGATGGCTTCACCGAGAAGCGGTGCAACCGAAAGGACTTTGATCTTGTCGATCTGTTTTTCCTGCGGCAAGGGGATGGTGTTGGTGATGATCAGTTCAGAAATGACCGATTTCTGGATGCGTTCAACAGCCGGGTCGGTGAGGACGGCATGAGCGCAGGCAGCAAATACACGGGAAGCGCCCATTTCTTTCAGGGCTTTAGCGCCACCGCACAAGGAGCCAGCTGTATCGACGATATCGTCGACGAGGATACAGGTCTTGCCTTTGATGTCGCCGATGATATTCATGACTTCAGCAACGCCCGGACGGGGACGGCGTTTTTCAATAATCGCAATCGGTGCATTGACGCGGTCAGCCAAATCGCGGGCACGCGTTACGCCACCGAGGTCAGGAGATACGACGACGATGTCGCCCATATCCGTTTCTTCTTTTTTCTGATTGATGTATTTGGCGATGATGGAAGCCGAGCCGAGGTGATCGACAGGGATGTCGAAGAAGCCCTGGATCTGGCCGGCATGCAAGTCCATGGTAACGACGCGGGTAATACCGGAAGTCGTCATCAAATCAGCAACGAGTTTGGATGTAATCGGTTCACGGCCGCGAGTCTTGCGGTCCTGACGTGCATAACCATAATACGGAACAACGGCGGTAATATGTTTAGCCGAAGCGCGTTTGAGGGCATCTGCCATGATGAGCAGTTCCATCAGGGTGTCATTGGCCGGCTGGCAAGTCGGCTGGATGACGAATACGTCCTTACCGCGGACACTTTCGTCGATCATGACCTGGATTTCACCGTTGTTGAATTTGCCAACAAAGGCTTTGCCCAGTTCCAAACCGAGGTAATCGGCAATTTCCTTGGCCAATTCCGGATTGGCATTCCCCGTAAAAATCTTCAGCTTTTTCCCGTCTTCGTAACTCATAGTGAGCCTCCCTGTGTAAGTAGTGATTAATTATTATTTTTTATATGTATCTTCCTTGACCCAGCCTTCAATATTGCGCTGCCGTGCCCGGGCAACGGATAAGGCTTTGGCCGGAATATCTTTGGTAATCGTCGAACCAGCGCCGACATAAGCATAATCGCCGACTTTGACCGGTGCGACGAGGTTGCTGTTGCAGCCTACGAAGGCATGGTCGCCAATGGTCGTGCGGTGTTTGATCTTGCCATCGTAATTGACGGTAATCGTCCCGCAGCCGATGTTGACACCACTGCCGACATCGCTGTCTCCAATATAACTGAGGTGCGGCAGTTTCGTGCCATCGCCGACGATGGAGTTCTTGACTTCCATATAATTGCCGACTTTGACCTGATTGCCAATGACCGTATTGGGACGGAAATGGACAAACGGCCCGATTTCGCAGCCGTTCTTGATTTCGCAGTCATGAGCGTACATGAACTGGACATGGTCATCATCGCCCATCTTGACATTGGTCATACGGACATAAGGGCCAACCTGGCAGCCTTCACCGATGACCGTATCGCCCTCGAGAATCGTCCCCGGATAGAGAACGGTATCGCGGCCGACAGTGACCGTCGTGTCTACATAGGTGTTATTCGGATCAATGATGGAAACACCATCGGTCATGAGCTCATCCAGTTTGCGCTGGCGCAGAACCCGTTCGGCTTCGGCCATCTGCTGACGCGAGTTTACACCGAGTGTTTCCGCGTAGGACGGTGCGGCAAAAGCACTGACGACTTTGCCTGCCGAAACGAGCATGCCGATGATGTCGGTCAGATAATATTCACCCTGAGCGTTGTCATTGGTGACGTTGTGAAGCATATCCCACAAGAGAGACATATCAAAACAGTAAATGCCGGCGTTTACTTCGTCGACTGCCAGTTCTTCCGGCGTGCCGTCTTTCTGTTCGACGATTTTGACGACCTGCCCTTTCTCATCGCGGATGACGCGGCCGTAACCGGTCGGATCCGGCATATGTGCCGTCAGGACCGTCGCTGCAGCGCCGCTCTGTTCATGGCAGTCGATAAGGGCTGTAAACGTTTCCTTCGTGACCAGCGGCGTATCGCCACAAGTTACGAGGAGGGTGCCAGCTTCACCCTGGAGCAGCGGTTCTGCCTGCAGGACAGCATGGCCGGTGCCGAGCTGTTCTTTCTGCATGACCGTTTCGGCCTGATCACCGAGGTAATCCCGGACCGTTTCACCGCCAAAACCGACGACGACGACCTGGCGCTGCGTCCCGGCTGCTTTGACAGCCCGCAGTACCTGTTCGACCATCGGGACGCCGCCGACTTTGTGCAAAACCTTGGGGAACTTCGACTTCATACGCGTCCCCTTGCCGGCAGCGAGGATTAGTGCAATAGTATTTTTCATCCAGTTATAGCCTCCCTGAATTCCATAACTATATAATGTCCATTTAAGGATAACACAAAATGGGGCGAAAAAAAAGAGGCTGTCACATAAAGACGCCTCTTTTATCAAACAAGCTCGTATTAACCTAATACATAGACAACGACATCACGACGGCCGAAGTCGAGGGCTTCGCTGGTCGAATCCATAGCCAGGTCGATGCGGTCACCGACGATAGCTCCGCCCGTATCGGCAGCTACGGCATAGCCATAACCTTCAATGTAGAGCTGCGAACCGAGGGGAATGACATCGGGATCGACGGCAACCATGCCGCGCTGGAGATACTGACCCGTTGCCGTATAACCATCACCGCCGCCATCTTCGGCCGTATAAGCCGTAGCTTCCATGACGAGACGACGCTGATAGCCTTCAGTCGAAGACGATTCTTCAGGAATCGGACGGCCACTGGCTTCCGACAGGGCTTCCATGGTCTGGGAGCCTACGACGCCGTCTGCCGTAAGGCCGTGGTCAGACTGGAACTGTTCGACAGCAGCTTGTGTCGAAGGACCAAAATCACCATCAGCACTACCGGACAGATAGCCCGTATCCTGAAGCATATATTGAACGCTCTGTACGACAGAGCCACTCATACCCATTTGAACGCTGGCGCAAGCCAGGGATGTAAACGCGAACATGCAGATTGTTGTCATTAATATCAGTATACGATTTCTCAAAAAACCACCTCTTTGAACGAACACAATATCAAGTACGTCCTGAATTATAACAAACTTCCCACTATAAGTCAAAAAAATTAATAATTATAATTCATTTTTGACGTATTTATTCTCCATTCTGCACACCGTTTAAACAGCGTATGTCCGTTAATGCTCAACTTTGAGATGTATTTTTTAGTACCTGGTACTAGTTTTTTATAATTATTATGCATTTTTACCTATTTTAGCTCTTCGTCTTCTCCACAATATTTCTTATGGATTCAGCCCCTTCTATGGAATCGGTGAGGACGTAAATGAAGTCTCCTGCCCGCAGACACGTATCGTCATCAGGGATGATATCTCCACTGCCGCGCTTGATGTCGACGATGACCGTATGGGCCGGCCAGGCAATGCGGCCGACATATTTCCCATCGGCCTGACTGCCGCTGGATACGGTCAGTTCCAGGAGATTACGCCGTTCTTCCGACGATAAGACGGGCTTATTCTTGGCCAGGTTCC
>CABMPA010000004.1 GCA_902388315.1 uncultured Megasphaera sp.
GAACTTTGATGGCGGATAATGTATCATTTCCATCGCCTGCATGCGATAACGTAGGCTGCTTGACTGAGTCATTGTTTTGTTGCCGGCCACCTCTTTTTTTCTGCGCCCCTGAGTGGTTTTCCTGAATCGGGCTGAGACTTGCAACCTATCTGTGTTGACCCTTTCGGGTTAGACTAAAAAGTGGATAAGCTATCTGATTGTGTTATAATGAAATCAGATTTTGCATAGGCTATTTATGTTATTTATCTAGACAATCAAGATACTTTATAGCGCATAGCATAGAAGGGTGTGAAGGGTATGGGGCTAGGGGAAATTCAAGATAATCTGCATCGTTATTATGATCGGTTGACGTCTGGTATCTGCCTGATCGGCATGGAACCGGGGGACCCGATTTTGTTCGTCAATAAAGGGATGCTGAAGATTTATCACTGTGTGGATGAGGCGGAATTTTACCGCTTCACGGGACGGCGCTTCCAGGGCATGGTTGATGGCGAGGACTATTATCCGGTCGCCCATATGTCGGAACCGGACCATTCAGAGTTCGTGACTTTCCGTTTCCGCACGCGGGATGAACATTTTCGCAGGGCTGAAGGGGCGGTCAGTGTCGTTTCCCTGGAGGATGGAAAGAAAGTCTGGCTGCTGCAGATCATCAGCAGTGATTTGAAGGGCAGCAGCACTCAGAACGACCCGCTGACGGGGCTGCTGGGGATGCGCCTGTTCTTTAAGAAAGCCTTGCAGGTAGCCCGGCGGGAAAGTCCGAAGGGGCGTCTGTCTGAATACTGCCCGACTTATTTCAATCTTACCAATTTCCGCCTCTATAATTCTCTCTATGGCCTGGCCTCAGGCGACCATTGCCTCAAGCGCATTGCCGATTTGTTGCGCCAGTACTTTCCCGATTCGCTTATTTCCCATTTGTCAGCCGATGGTTTTGCCGTGCTGGCTGATAAAAAAGACCTATTCCAGAAGATAGAAGTCATCTGCAGCCGTGTCAATGCTCACATCAATAATTCCAACATCGTCTTGAAGGCCGGCGTCTGCCTGCTCGAAGAAGACGATATCCATATCGTGCGCCATACCTTCGATATGGCCAAGATTGCCTGTGATACGATCAAGAACGATGCCACGCGCTGCTGGACTATCTACACGCGGGACATGGGGGAAGCCCTGGAAAAGCGGAACTTTGTCCTGGAAAATTTCAATGCGGCCCTGGAAAAAGGCCATATCAAAGTCTATTATCAGCCTGTCGTCCGGGCTATGACCGAGAAAATCTGCGGTGTCGAAGCGCTGGCCCGCTGGGAAGACCCGGTTTACGGCCGACTCATGCCCGGTGTCTTTATTCCCATCCTGGAAAACGCCCGGCTTATCCACAAATTGGATAGCTACGTCCTGGAACAAGTCGCCAAGCAGCTCCACTACCGGATTCTCAACAAGCAGCCTATCCTGCCCGTGTCGGTCAATTTGTCGCGCTATGATTTCAACCTCATGGACCCGTTTGTCATGGTGGAGAATATCGTAGACCGCTATGACCTGCAGCGGGACTATATCCGCATCGAAGTGACGGAAACGGCGCTGGTCAAAGAAAAGCACAACCTGGTCCAGACCCTGCGGCAGTTCCAGCAGTCGGGCTATCAGGTCTGGCTCGATGACTTCGGCAGTGCCTATTCGTCGCTCAACGTCCTGCATAACTACCATTTCGACGAACTCAAGATCGACATGGCCTTTTTGCGCAATTTCAATGAAAAGAGCCGCCGCATCCTCAAGGCCATCGTCCTCATGGCCAAGGAACTGGGCATCCATACGCTGGCCGAAGGGGCGGAGACGAAGGCCCAGGTCGATTTCCTGCGGCAGATTGGCTGTGAAAAGATACAGGGCTATTACTTTGGCCGTCCCATGTCTTATGAAGACATACAGCTTTTTGGTGATCACTATGAATACGGGCAGGAAACGCGGCGTGAAGAACCGGTCTATGATAAGGCAGGTCTCATCAATGTCGTGACCGATGTCCCTGTTGCTATTTTTCATTATGATGGGACATGTGCCACTATTTTGTCGGCCAATTCCACATTCCGCCGGATTATCCATGCAGTCCTGCCAGACTACAATGGGCAGGACCTGCCTTTATCGATTCATGACTTTTCCTTCCGCCAGCGCCTGCAGCCCTGCCTGGATGAACTCGTTGCATCCGGCCGGGAACAGGTCGTTACCTATATCGAAGAAGACCACTATTTGCAGCTCCACCTGGAGCTTATCGGCGGGAGTCAGGGCAGTTATCTGGGCCGGGCCTGGATCTATAATATTGCCGATGCCGGCGAAGACCGGAAAGCCCATCGTATCGATTATTTGCTGCGCAATATCTTGAACCTCTATAAGGGGCTGTATTATCTGAATCCCAGGGATGATACGTTTGAAGTCATCAAGACGGCTATGCCGAACTGGGTAGAAGGCCAGGTACAGAAGGGTATCTCAGACCTGCTGAAGGCCTATGCCACCCGTTTCGTCTATGATGATGACCGGGAGCGGTTTTTGTCATTCCTCGCTTTTGATAACCTCTATGGTCAGGCCGGCCAGTCGCAGACGTTCAGCACGAGCAGTGTCTTCCGTATCAAGCAGGCCGATGGCAGTTATCGCTGGACTGTCTTTTTAGCCCTGCTCCTGCGAAGCGGAGGCAGGCAGGATATCCTGTTGTGCTGCCGCGACGACGTATGGGAACTGGCGCGGGACCGCAAGAGCCTGCTGCCGTTACTGGCCACGTCTTTTGGCCTCCATGAACTGGAACCGGCCCGTCAGCCTTATTTCCGCCTTCTGCGCGAACTCAGCCAGGCCATGATTCGTTATTCGGGTATCAAGTTTTTCTGGAAAGATAAGAACCGCCGTTTTGCCGGCGTCAGCCAGGCTTTCCTCGATTACTATGGTCTGAAGGACGACAAAAGCCTCATTGGGAAAACCGATGAGGAGATAGGCTGGCATATCAACGGCCAGGTCTATCGGGATGCTGAACTGGCTGTTCTGAAAAGAGGCGAAATCACGCAGGATGTCCTCGGTGAATGTCTTGTCCATGGCCGGCTGCACCAGATTACGGCGACTAAATTCCCTATCTACCGGGGCAAGCATATCATTGGGCTCTTGGGGTATTTTTACGATTTAGAGGAAGCGGACGCAAAAAAAGAACAGTTCCAGAAAATCCGTTTCACCGACAAAGAAACGGGGCTGCTCAATTTCCGGGGCCTCTTGATGGCTGCTGAAGAGTATATGGAAGATTACCGGCGTCATGGCAATGACTACGTCTGTATTATGCTGGAAGTGCCGGAATATGAACAGATTTTCCGGGATTACGGGGAAGAAGTGGCCCGGAACTTATTGCGGGTCATTACTCAGCAGCTTTTGTCCATCCATTCTTTGAAAGAGACGATGGCCCATTTGAGCGGCAGCCGCTTTTTCTGCATTACCAATAAGGATTTGGACCGGGATTTCCGCAATATCCTGCTTCATCTGACCAACGCCATCCATGGTATTACGGATATTGGTGGCTACCGATGCACCCTCTATTTGCAGTATGCCATCGCCCAGGGTTCGGAAGTCCGGGATTTTGATGAAATCATGCAGCTTTTGAGAGAACGCCTGGAAGATGCCAAGAAACAGCGCTACGGCCAGGGTATCTATATCAGCGACCGCCTGGTTTTCGACAAGGAAAAGTTCGATAAGCTCAATGAAGAAGTATCCATCATTGACCCGGATACGTATGAACTGGTTTATGTCAATGAATGTATGCAGAAGCGCTATGGCCTTTCCGATGCGGTCAGCTGGCTCGGTGAAAAGTGCTACAAGATCCTGGCCGGCTTCGATGCGCCCTGTGCGGACTGCGTCAATGGCAGGCTGCGCCGTGATTCTTTTTATACGGCCGTGCGGCGCAACTACAAGACCAGGCAGAAGCTGCTTATGCGGACGACACTCATTCCCTGGCAGGGGAAGAACTACCGCTTTTCCATGGGCCACGATATGAATTCCTACATTAGTCAGGATTTGGGAGGAAATAACGTCATTTTCCGGGAAATCATGGCCAATGCGGTCATCGCTGTCGGTATGCGCGAAGCCGATCCCGACGTAGGTTTGCAGAAGATGTTGGAAAAAATCGGTCATAGCCTGCAGGCGGAACGGGTCCTGCTTTTTGAAGAACAGGGCAGCCGGGTCAGTGTGACTTATGAGTGGCATCAAGACGGGCTGCAGTCCGTAGCTCATAAGGTCCAGCAAGTTCCCCTCAATTCCCTGCGGCCGCTCTACGATGCATTTGATGAGAAACAGATGGCTATTATCGAAGATGCGCCGGAATTCGTCCGGAATCATCCTGACTTCCATGCCCATATCCCCGGCATCCGCCGTCTCGTATCGGGCCATCTGACCCAATCCAGCCAATCCCTGGGGTTCACAGAAGTCATCAACCCGTCGGTGCTGGCTTTTAAATCGGCAGGCTGGCTCTTATCGACGCTGACCTTGTTCCTGGCCAGCATGCTGCGTAACCGCGATACGTTCCGGTTCCTCGAACGCATCGGGGCGACAGACCAGCTGACCGGTGCCGGAAACCGCCGGGGCTTTGCCGAATACATAAAGACGCTGGCCGATGGGCTGTCATTGACCTTCATTTTCGGCGACCTCAACGGCCTCAAGCAGACCAACGATACCCAGGGCCATGAAGCCGGCGACCGGCTCATCTGCCAGGCCGTCCAGGTCATGAAAGGACTGACCGGCGACATCGCTGTATTCCGCATGGGCGGCGATGAATTCCTGCTCGTTGCCAGGAATTCCGATGAAGCCCGGGCCCGGCGGCTCGTCCATGACCTGCGCGCCCGCTACCGGTCCAGCGGCATCAGCATGGCTTTGGGTTATGTCGTGTGCCAGACGCCTATCGTCAATATCGACGAGGTATTATCCCAGGTAGACCGGGAAATGTATGCCGATAAAGAACGGATGTATGGACGGCGTCATTCATGAGTCCCTGTGAGGCCCAGAGCCAGCAGCGGCCGTGCCAGGGCGGCCGCGCAGAGGCTCTTGACGATGTCCAGGGGGATGAAGGGGATGACGCCGCTCATAATGGCGGCTTCCCAGGGCATACCGGTGACGCCTTTTAATTGCAGGACGCCGCCGAGATAGATGACAGGGATGCCGATGGCGACAGCTGCCAGGGAATAGCGTTTGAAGCTATAATCCTTCCCTTTGCACCAGGACATGAGGAAGACAGCAGCGACATAGGCCCAGATATAGCCGCCTGTCGGACCGAACATCTTGCCAGGTCCCGATGTCCCGCCGGTAAAGACGGGGACACCGATGATACCGATGCCGATGTAGGCCAGCATGGTGATGGCTGCGTCTTTTGGCGGCAGCAGGAAGGCCACCAGGTTGACGACGAGCGTCTGCAAGGCAATCGGCGACTGGGAAAAGGGCAGGGGAATGATCAAGTAGGCAGAAATACAGTTCATAGCAATCAGTAAGGCGATGCGCGTCAGGCGCATCGTCTTTTCTCTTGAATCAGACATGATAAAAGCGCTCCTTTGCTTACGGATTTCTTCCGTATTATAGCAAAAAAACGCTCACTTGGTCAACTCGATATACGATTAAATAGGTTGACAATATGCCTTAGAACAGTTTTTTAAGGCACGGTTCGACTTGGACGCCTTCGCGGTAGTCGCTGCCAGCCTGATAGGTGTAATTGATGGCATAGCTCAGGAATTTGACGGCTTTCTTTACGCTGTCGTGCAGGTTCTGGCCCTGGAGCAGGGAACCCGTGAGGACGCTGGTGAACAGGTCGCCAGTGCCGCAGGTGCTGAAGGGGATGCGGTCGACCGTACATTCATCGAAAGTGGCGGTCTGGCTGTCGTAGCTGACGACCTTGATGGTATCGTTGGCCGACGGGACGCTGGTGATGACGATGTCTTTGGGCCCCATGGCGGCTAATTGCTGGCAGAGTTCCAGCAGGGCTTTCATGGACGGGATGGTCTGGTCATACGGGCGGCCGGTCAATAAGGAAGCTTCCGTATAGTTCGGCGTGATGACAGCCGCTTTGGCGATGAGCTTGTGCATTTCCGTGACGATATCCGGATTGAAGACCGGGTAGAGCTTACCATCATCGGCCATGGCCGGATCGACGACGACGAGGGTATCCTTCTTGGCAAAGCGGCTGATGGCATCGAGGACAATGGCAATCTGGCCGGCGTCGGCGAGGAAACCGCTGTAGATGGCGTCATAGGAATAGCCAAGCTGCTGCCATTTATCCATGAATTCCGTCATGTGCGGCGTGAAATCCGAGAAGGTATAGTCACCATAGGTCAGGTTGTTGCTGAAAAGGGCCGTCGGAAAGGGGCAGACCTGGAAGCCCATCGCGGAGATGACCGGGATGGCAGCTGTCAGGGAGCAGCGGCCGAAAGAACACATATCGTGAATTGCAAGGACACGTTTGGTTGCCATAGAAAAAACCTCCTAAAAATAAACTGTACTATCATTTTACCCGATGATATGGGTGATGTAAATAAGACAGATTGCGGCGATTCTGTCCTGGCTGCCGATTCTCGCAGGGGCGTAAATATGGTATAATTAACGTTAATATATAAGCAACAATGAATTTGTATAGATGGGAGATTGGGGTTATGGCGCAAGAAGCGAATGTATTGATGGGGTTAAGTGTTAAAGCGATGATTTTTCACGATGGAAAGCTGCTGTTGTTGCAGAAGAACGATGCCGAAGGGTTGCATCATTGGGAATTTCCCGGAGGCGGCCTGCGCTTTACGGAAGACTTTGAAGCCGGCCTGCGTCGGGAAGTCAGGGAAGAAACGGGACTGTCTATCACCTTGGAGGCTCCGGTTGGTATCTGGAGTTATCAGAAAAAAGACGGTCAGTTCCTGAATGGCGTTATTTTTGTGGCCACAACAACATCCGATAACATTAAATTATCGGATGAACACCTGGCTTATCACTGGGTCACGCCGGAAGAATTACCGTCGTACCGCCTGCACGGATCCCTGCAGCGCTCGCTGACACAGATGAAACGATTCTCTTATGAAAAGAGTCATGTCTTGCTGCGCGACTTCCTTTCGGCTATATGAGGTGTCCCATGGATTTGAAAAAGCAGCAGAAGGCCCCCTTTGTCGAAGCCCTGGAAGGGTATTGCCAGCAGCACATGAAGGCTTATCATACGCCGGGGCATAAATTGGGGCAGGGCATTTCAGCTTATCAGATCGGCCTTTTTGGCGATGCCCTGCGGCGTGACTTAGGTGTCATGTACGCCCTGGATGACTTATTTCAACCCGAAGGGGCCCTGAAAGAGGCGATGGACCTGGCCGCCGATCTCTATGGTGCTGGCAGGTCTTTCTTTTCCGTCAACGGCACGACGGCCTGTATCGAAGCCATGATCCTGGCGGTCTGCGGCGACGGCGATGAAATCATCATTCCCCGCGAGGCCCATAAGAGCGTCATCAATGGCCTGGTTCTGAGCGGCGCCGTTCCGGTCTACCTGGAAAGCCGTTTCGATGCCGTCCGGCAGGTATCCCTGGGACCGGATCTGGACAGCTTGAAGAAAGCTGTCGCTGCCCATCCCCAGGCTAGGGCCGTCGTCTTCACCTATCCGACTTATGACGGGATCGCCGGCAATTTGAAGGCCCTGACGGCCTATGCCCATGAACAGGGCCTCTATGTTCTCGTCGATGAAGCCCATGGAGCCCATCTGGGCTTCCATCCGGAGCTGCCGGCCGAAGCCCTGGCCAGTGGCGCTGACTGTGTGGCCCAGAGTACCCATAAGATGGCCGGATCCCTGACCCAGACGTCGATGCTGCACTGCCGCAAGGGCTTTCCCCTGACGGACCGTGTGGCCGCGTCCATGGCCGTCGTCCAGTCGACGAGCCCCCATTACTGGTTCCTGGCCTCTTTGGACAGTGCCCGCCAGCAGCTGGCCCTGGAAGGACGGGAACTCATCGGCCGGGCCCTGACACTGGCCCGGTCGGTACGGGAAGGCATCAACGCCATTCCCGGCCTGACCGTCTTTGGCCGTGATATCGTCGATGGACAGGTCGTCAGCGGCTTTGATGAAACGAAAATCACTATCGACTTTTCCGGCGTCGGCCTCGACGGCGTGACGGCTGAGCGGCTCTTGCGCCAGCAGGGCATCGAAGTGGAACTCGTCGCCGGTAATCACGTCCTGGCCCTGATTACCCTGGGGGATACAGTGGCCACGGCGCAGGCCCTGGTCGATGCCTGCCGGGCTGTGGCCGAAGGCCGCCGCCTTTGTCAGACGGTCCCGGTGGCCGAAGATCCCCTGCCGGTTCCTGCCGTAGCGATGGCACCGCGCCGGGCCTGGAACTGCCCGGTGGAAACAGTGCCTTTCGATGAGGCTTGCGGCCGCATCGCTGGAGAAAACATAACTTTTTATCCGCCCGGTATCCCCGTCCTGACCTTAGGCGAAGTGATTACAGCGGACTGCCAGGACTATATCCGCCGCAAGATGGCTGGCGGATATAAGCCGAACGGCCCGGCCGACGGGACTTTGACGACGATCCGTGTCTTGAAGGAGGAATTCCATGAAGGGTAAATTATTCATCATCGAAGGCGGCGACGGCAGCGGCAAGGCGACGCAGACCCGGTTGCTGACGGAACATTTGCAGCGTGACGGCTATGACGTGAAGGGCGTCAGTTATCCCGATTATGACAGCGATTCCAGCGCCCTGGTCAAGATGTACCTGCGCGGCGACTTCGGCAGTGATGCCGATGCTGTCAATCCTTATGCGGCATCGGCCTTTTTTGCTGTCGACCGCTTCGCATCGTATCAGATGAAGTGGAAAGCCTTCTATGAGCAGGGCGGAATCGTCATTGCCGACCGCTATACGACGAGCAATATGCTCTATCAGATGATTAAAATCGACGATCCGGACCAGCGCCGGGCTTATCTGAACTGGCTTGAGGATTTTGAATTCCATAAGATGGGATTGCCGGCACCAGACCAGGTCTTCCTCCTCGACGTTCCCCTGGCTATTACGGAGCAGCTCATGGCGGACCGGAAGGGTAAGACCGGCGGCCAGACCGGCGACATCCACGAAAAGAACGAAGGCTTCCTGGCCAAATGCCATGCCGCCTATGACGAACTGGCCGCCCGCTATCACTGGCAGCGCATTGCCTGCACGGAAGCCGGGAAAATGCGTACACCCGAAGCGATTCACCAAGACTTATATGACTGCCTATTTACTTTGTAGGGGATTTTTTTTATAATTAATTATTAAGGTATTTTATTGGCGTAAGGGGGCGACATGATGGACAGGACACTGTTTGATCCGATTATCGGTCACGGCCGTCTGAAAGAACAGTTTGCCCGCCTCATCGATGAAGACCGCATCCCTCATGCCATGATTTTTGCCGGTCCGGCCGGTATCGGCAAGACGATGATGGCCATAGCCGTCGCCTCGGCCCTGGTCGGGCGCAGCGTCTTTCCGGACCTGTCCAGCCGTGAAGGCGAAGCCGTAGCCGGCGATAAAGACGATGCCTTCTATCTGGCGCCTCTGGGAGCGATGCTGAAAGTAGACCAGTTCCGCCAGCTCCAGGGCGAACTGGCTCTGCAGGGCGAAGCCGGCCATCGCCGGGTCTGCATCATCGACCATGTGGAAACGATGAACACGGAATTTGCCAACCGCATGCTGAAAATCCTGGAAGAACCGCCAGCCGGCGTCTGCTTCATCTTGATTACGGACCAGCCGGATTTACTGCTGCCGACCATCATTTCCCGCTGTGCCCGCTTTACCTTCGATCCCGTCGGCGACGACGAGATGCGTCAGGGCCTGCGGCGTCTGCGCGGCGACGGCGGCAATTGGGACGAAGCCATCCTCTGGGGCGGCGGCATCGTCCGGACGGTTTTATCGTATCTTGATGGAAAAGGGGCGGATAAGGCCCATTTTGCTTTGGATTTTTTGACGATTACGGCGAAACATGCCTGTCCCTATGCCAAATGGCTGGCTGTATCCGCCGCTCTGACGGATACAGAAACGACGGAGATACTTGGCTGGATCAGCCTCTTTCTCCGCGACATGGCTGTCCTGCACAGCGGTGCCGACCGGGACTATATACGTTTAAAAGGATATATCCATGAAATGAAAGAATTACTGCCGTATTGGACAGATGAACGGGTCTTTGCTGTTTCCCAGGTGCTCAACGAAGCCCTGGAGGCGGTATCGCGCCACGTCAACGTCCGCCTGGTCTGGGATTACGTCTGTATCCGTACCATACGGCTTAAAGGAGGATTTTAATTGATCGTTGTAGGTGTACGCTTTAAACCTGCCGGAAAGATATATTATTTCGATCCCGCCAATATCGAACTCAAACTGGACGACGGCGTCATCGTCGAAACGGCACGGGGCATGGAATTCGGCCATGTCGTCATTGCCCCGCGCAGTGTCGATTCGTCGGAAGTCGTCCAGCCGCTGAAGCCGATTATCCGCAAGGCGACGGCGAAAGACATTCGCCAGGTGGAAAAAAATAAAGAACGGGAAAAGAAAGCTTTCGGTATCTGCCTGGCCAAAATCGCCAAGCATAAACTGCCCATGAAACTCATTGATGTCGACTATACCTTCGATATGGGCAAGATTATTTTTTTCTTTACGGCAGATGGCCGTATCGACTTCCGTGAACTCGTCCGCGACCTGGCCTCGGTCTTCCGCACGCGTATCGAGCTGCGCCAGATCGGTCTGCGCGATGAAGCCAAGATGATCGGCGGCATTGGCTGCTGCGGACGGCCCCTGTGCTGCGCCACCTTCCTGGGCGACTTCAAGCCCGTTTCCATCCGCATGGCCAAGGGGCAGGGCATGTCCCTCAATCCGACCAAGATTTCCGGTATCTGCGGCCGCCTCATGTGCTGCCTGCGCTATGAAAACCAGCTCTATACGTCGGGCGAGCTGAAATGCTGCAACTGCCAGCCCAAGGGCTGCGAACAGCAGAAGCCGCCGGCTGTCGGGAAAAGGGTCATGACCGATGAAGGTGTCGGCACGGTCCTGCGGGTCCACATGAAGGACCATACGGTCAAAGTCCAGCTCGAATCGGGACACAACATCAACGTCCCCTGGTCAGACGTAGGGGAAACGGAACATGAACATTGAGTTAGGCCCGCACGAACGGCTGGACGACCTGGTCCTGGATGGGATGAAGGTCATCCAGCGTGATGACCAGTTCTGCTTTTCCCTGGATACGGTTCTCTTAGCGCACTTTGGGGCCGTGCCCCACGGTCCGGCCCTGGACCTGGGGACGGGGACGGCGGCGATTCCCCTCATCCTGACGGCCCGCGGCGCCAAGGAACTGACGGCGGTGGAATTCAATCCGGTCATGGCCGACATTGCCCGCCGCAACGTCGCCCTCAATGGCCGGCAAGACCGTATCGCCATCGTCGAAGGGGACTACCGCCGCATCCGGGAGTGGACGGCAAGCGGCGCTTTTGCCGCTGTCTACGCCAACCCGCCGTACCGGGAGAAGAGCCGCGGCGCCTATAGTGACGTCGAAGGCATACGCCGGGCCTGCCATGAAGAAACGGCGACCCTCGGCGATGTACTGGATGCGGTGAAATATGCGCTGAAATATCACGGCCGCTTCCGCATGGTCCATATCACGGAACGCCTGGCCGATATTTTAGAGGCCATGCGCGCCCATGATATCGAGCCCAAAGTGTTGCAGATGGTCCACGGCCGCCCCGATAAGAAGGCCAAGCTCTTCCTCATTGAAGGCATCCGCGGCGGCAGCAAGGGCATGGACATCCTGCCGCCGCTCATCGTCCACAACCCCGATGGGAGTTACAGCGACGCCGTCCTGCGATTATACGGCAAGATTTAAGGCCAGATGGAGGGATAGTATGCCGGAAGTTTTTCAAAAAGGGACGCTCTATCTTTGCCCGACGCCGATCGGTAATCTCGAAGACATTACGTACCGCACGGTCCGCTGCCTTCGCGAAGCCGACCTCATTGCGGCCGAAGATACGCGTCATACGAAGCAGCTGCTCATGGCTTATGATATTGATACGCCATTGACCAGTTATCATGAACACAATAAGGCGGAAAAGGGGCCGCAGCTCATTGAAAAATTGAAGGACGGCCTGATGATCGCCCTGGTCAGCGATGCCGGCATGCCGGCTATCTGCGACCCCGGCAGCGATATGGTCCGCCTGGCCCTGGAAGCGGGGCTGCCTATCGTACCCCTGCCCGGTGCCAATGCCGGCCTGACCGGCCTCATTGCCTCCGGCATGGATACGACGCGCTTTACCTTCGTCGGTTTTTTGCCGAAGACCCAGAAACACCGCCTGCCCGTCCTGGAATCGGTGAAATCTTATGAAGGGACGCTCATCTTTTATGAAGCGCCTCACCGTATCCAGCAGGTCCTGGGGGAAATGCGGGAAGTCCTGGGCGACCGTAAGGCCGTCCTCTGCCGGGAACTGACCAAGCGGTACGAACAGTATCTGCGCGGCAGTCTCAGCGAGCTGCGGGCCGACCTGGCCGAACAGGGGACCCGCGGTGAATTCGTCATCCTCGTCGAAGGGGCAGCGGCCGCTGTAGAATCCGCTGCTGCCGGTGACGTCGATTACGCGTCCCTGGTCCGGGAACTGATGGAACAGGGCGTCGATAAAAAAGAGGCCATCCGGACTGTCGCCAGACGGTGCGGTGTGCCCAAACGTAGTGTATACCAGGCTGCGCTTAGTTTATAACACCCGGCTCATTTGCCGGTATAGGAGGAAAATCCCATGTCTGAAAAAAGAAAGTATTACATTACAACACCTATTTACTATCCAAGTGCCAAACTTCACATCGGGCACACGTACTGCACGACCATTGCCGACTCGCTGGCACGGTTCCACCGCCTGCGTGGCGACGACGTCTTTTTCCTGACCGGCTCGGATGAACACGGCCAGAAAATCCAGCGTGCAGCCGAAGCAAAAGGCGTCAAACCGATTGAATACGTCGACGAAATCGTCGCCCTCTTCCAGCAGCTCTGGAAAAAACTCAACATCTCCAATGATGACTTCATCCGCACGACAGAAAAACGCCATGAAAAAGTCGTCCAGGCTTTGATGCAGAAGTCCTACGACAACGGCGATATCTATAAAGGCGAATACAAAGGCTGGTACTGTACGCCGTGCGAAACGTTCTGGCCGGAAAACAAGCTGCCCGAAGGCAAACACGTCTGCCCGGACTGCGGCCGCCCGCTGGAACTCGTTTCGGAAGAAGCCTATTTCTTGAAAATGAATAAATACGCTGACCGCTGGCTGAAATTCATCGACGAAAACCCGGACTTCATCCAGCCGGAATCGCGGCGCAATGAAATGATTTCCTTCGTCAAGAGCGGTCTGGAAGACCTCTGCGTTTCCCGTACCTCCTTCGACTGGGGCATCAAGGTTCCCTGGGATCCGAAACACGTCGTCTATGTCTGGTTCGACGCCCTGGTCAACTACGTCACGGCTGCGGGCTATCTCGATGACCCGGAAAAATTCAAGAAATTCTGGCCCGCTGACCTGCACCTGGTCGGCAAGGAAATCGTCCGCTTCCACAGCATCATCTGGCCGATCATGCTCATGAGCTGCGGCCTGCCGCTGCCGAAGAAAGTCTTTGGTCACGGCTGGCTCATCGTCGACGGCACCAAGATGAGTAAATCCCTGGGCAACGTCGTCGACCCCATTCCCCTCATCGACCGTTATGGTGCCGATGCGCTCCGTTACTACCTCCTGAAAGAAATCCGCCTCGGCCAGGACGGTAACTTCTCCCTGCCGTCGTTCATCAACCGCATCAACTCCGACTTGGCCAATGACTTGGGCAACCTCCTGCAGCGTACCCTGGCTATGGTCGAAAAATACGAAGGCGGCATCGCTGCCGGCCCGACAGTCAAGGAACCGGTCGACGATGACTTGGCAACGTGTGCTGTGGAAACGGCGAAACGCTTTGAAGCCTGCATGGACGACATGAAAATCAACGACGCCATCAACGACGTCTGGGCCCTCATCCGCCGCAGCAACAAATACATCGACGAAACGACGCCGTGGGTATTGGCCAAAGACGATGCCAAAGCCCAGCGCCTGCAGACGGTTTTGTACAATCTCCTCGAAGCCCAGCGCATCATCGCTACCCTGGTCAGCCCCTTCATCCCGGCCAGCGCAGCGGAAATGTGGAAACAGCTCGGCTTAGGTGATTTTGCCGAAGCCAACCTCCCGGCTGCCCAGGAATGGGGCCGCTATCCGGCAGATACGAAAGTCTGCAAGGGCCACGCCCTCTTCCCGCGCTATGATCTGAAGGAAGAAGTCGCTGAAGCGGAAGAAGAAAAGAAAGCTGCCCAGGCCTGCCCGGCTGCTAAGGAACCGACGAAACCGGAAATCTCCATCGACGATTTCGGCAAAGTAGACCTCCGCGTCGGCAAGATCGTAGCCTGTGAAAAAGTGCCTAAGGCCAAGAAACTGCTGAAATTGCAAGTCGACCTCGGCACAGAAACGCGCCAGATCGTCAGCGGCATTTCCCTGTACTATAAGCCGGAAGACCTCATCGGCCATTGCGTCATTGTCGTCACCAATCTGAAACCGGTCAAGCTCTGCGGTGTCGAATCGAAAGGCATGCTCCTGGCTGCTTCCGATGGCAACGATAACCTCCAGGTCGCTTTCGTCGACGGCATGGCACCGGGAAGCCGGGTCCGCTGATGCTCTTCGATACCCATTGCCACGTCAATGACGGCGCCTATGCCGAAGACCGTCCGGCCGTGTTCAGCCGGGCGGCCGCAGCCGGCGTGGGCCTCATGCTCTGTCCGGCGACGGATATGGAAACGTCGGCCCAGTGCATTGCTATGGCCAGGGAACATGAGGGCCTTTATGCGGCGGTCGGTATCCATCCCGAAGAAGCGGCTAAAGCTAAAGACGGCGACGTCGACAGGCTGCGCCAATGGATACAGTCGGAAGAGAAAGTCGTCGCCGTCGGCGAAGTCGGCCTGGACTACCACTGGCCCGAACCGGCCCGGGATGTCCAGCAGGCCGTCTTCATCGACATGGTCCAGCTGGCCGTGGAGCTCGACGTACCCATCATCATCCATGACCGCGAAGCCCACGGCGATACCCTGGATATCCTGCGCCAGTACGGCAAGGGCATCCGCGGCGTCTTCCACTGCTATTCCGGCAGCCTGGAAATGACGGACGAACTGCTGCGCATGGGCTTCTACTTCGGCTTTGACGGGCCTTTGACCTATCCCAATTCCAAACGGGCCAAACGCGTCGCGGCGCAGCTGCCGTTAGACCGCATGCTCATCGAAACGGATTGCCCGTACTTGACGCCCCAGGCCCATCGCGGCCAGCGCAATGAACCGGCCTACGTCCATTATGTAGCCGAAGAAATCGCCGCCCTGCGGGGCCTGGACGCGGCGGAAGTAGAACGGGCGACCACCGAAAACGCCAAGCGGCTGTTTGGGATTCAAAGCTGAAAGGAGAAAAAAATGTCACGAGGAAAACGTCCAGCTATCCAGCTCACGATTACGGGAAAACTGGGGACCATGGGCTGCCATCGCGGCCACCATATCGGGGAAACCTTTGATTATGATACGGACCGGGGAAAAATCTGCCCCATGGCCCTGCACTGTGCCTTTCCCTATGTCGACATCCTGCGCTATGGCGGCCAGCTTCCGGGACAGCCTGAAGGCGAAGCCGAATTCTGCTGCTCCGACGCCGACGTAGCCCTGGTCTTCAAGGCGAAAGTGATTGGGGATTAGATTATCTTAGATTAATAAATAAGAGACCTAAAAGGCCTGAAACAGGAGAGAATAAACCTGTTTCAGGCCCTTTTAGGTGGTATGTATGTTGGAGGCAATATACGGTTAATAATCACTTTCGGCTATTTCGCAAAGGATATGGCCAATCATGATATGCATTTCTTGCGTATGGCTGGTTTTAGGAGAGGGGATATCCAGGCAAAGATCACATAAATTTTTCATTTGACCGCCACCATTTCCGGTGAGGCCAATTGTTGTAATCTGATGGCTTTTAGCATAAGTGATGGCTTGGATGATATTTTTGCTGTTGCCAGAAGTGGAGATGCCGACGAGAATATCTCCGGCATTACCCAGCCCTTCTAATTGACGCCGGAAAACGGTTTCAAAACCATAATCATTGGCAATTGCCGTAATAGCGGAAGTATCAACGGTCAAAGCCAAAGCCGGTAATGCGGGACGCTCCTTTTGAAAACGGCCTACGATTTCTGCGGCCAGATGTTGTGCATCGGCTGCACTACCACCATTACCACAAAAAATGATTTTCTTTCCCTGGTGGAGGGCGTCTTTGATTAACTGACCTGCTTTTTCGATTTGAGGAATCAAAATTTTGGTGGCTTCCAGGACTTGGGCATGTTCTGCGATACGATCACTAATGAGACTCATAGATGCGGGCCCTTTCTTCTTGTTTTAATTTTCTGTAGGAATATCCTTAAGCGTTAACAAGTGGATATAGTGCGCCAGGACTTTTTTGATTTCCGTGTCTGCTAATTCTTGAAGGGGCATGAAGCTTTTTGGATTTTTGACCAAAGCTTCTTGCGCACCTTTTAAGGCAGCGGTAGTAAATTCTGTGAAGACATTGACTTTGGTAATGCCGTTTTCTACGCATTTACGTAAATTGGCATCCCCTGTGCCAGAACCTCCGTGCAGGACTAAGGGGACAGGGACAGCCTTGGAGAGTTCTTGGAGCCGCTGAAAATTGAGTGTCGGATTTTTTTGATTTTTGTAGACGCCGTGAGACGTGCCAATGGATACAGCCAAGGAATCAACCTGTGTTTGTTTAACAAATTCGTATGCTTCTTCGACCGTCGTATAGACAGAATCATTAGCGACGCTTTCATCGGCCCCTTCGGTTGTGCCGCCGACATGACCGATTTCTGCTTCGACATCGACTCCATTAGCATGAGCGTAATCTACGATTTCTTTAGTGCGGCGGACATTTTCTTTAAAATCGTAAGCAGAAGCATCGATCATTACTGAGTTAAAACCTAAGGAAATAGCTTTTTTTATGTAGTCTGGCGTAACCCCATGATCTAGATGTAACGCGATAGGTACTTTTACCGAGGAAATTAAGTAACGGCCGATGAGAGCTGCTTCTTCCAGGGAAATTAAATGTTTGTGGGCTTCTGCGAACGAGAAGAGAATAGGCGTATTTAGTTCTTCTGCTACTTGCACATAGTCACGGCCACTATTTAAATCCCACAAATCAGGAGCGACAATACCGTAATTCTTTTTCTTTGCTTCTAATAATATTTCTTTGGTACTAGCTAACATAGAGAACACCTCAACATTCTGTGAAAAAATAATATCACCACTTGTCTATATATTAGCTTACCAATGGTAAAATGTCAATAGGTCATTTAAATTATCACAAATAGTTCATATTCTGTTATGATAGAGAGGAAATCACGTGAAACTGGCTTTTATAAGCATCAGAACGGGAAACGGCATACTGGATGATGCGATTTTGGGTGTCAAAAACTGTAATGTGAGTGACCGATACGGGAGCTCCTTTTTTTAGATGTAAGTAGGCTGCTGTTTGGGGATCTGCCTTAGCGAATTCGATGATATTATCGGTACGACAAGGATGGATGTTATATTTTTCTAACGTTTTCATCAAAGAATTTTTAGAAAAATCAATCTCCATTAAAGAAGGGCAAAGTGCTAAGGGCAGATAATCGCTAGAAACGGAATATAATTCATCATTGACATAGCGCAGGCGCTGTAAATGAAAGACAAGATCTCCCGGCGTTATTTGCAGATGCTCTGCCAGTTCTTCATCACAGACTTCGATTACTTGCTGCAGTACGTGGCTATGGGTTACTTTTCCGATAGACATTAAGGTTTGAGAGAGTCCTAAACCATGCTTGTTTCCTTCAGCATAATCAATAGGTACCTTATTGCCGACGTAAAAAGAACCGCGTCCGGGGATTCGTACGACTTGCCCCTTTTTTTCCATGGCGGACAGGGCCTTGCGAATTGTTGGACGGCTTACTTGATATTCTTGACAGAGTTCTCGTTCGCTGGTTAACGGGGTCATATAGGGAAGCTGATCAAATTTTTCTTTTAATTTTTTTTGGATTTGTATGTGAAGTAATTCTTTTTTTCTTGTTTCCATGGGCGTACCTCGCCTTTCTTTATAATCTCCCTTTATTTTACCATGAAAAGACAAAAAATATAACCATCGGTGAATTTTTGAAAAGATACTTGACATATATGTTTACCATTGGTATATTAAACATAACCAATGGTAAACATATATTAGGAGGTGTTCTTCATGGATAAAAAGTTATATCCTTTTCTTTTAGTGAATCCTAAATCATATTTATATGGCGAAAAATCACTGGCTTTAGCCAAGGCTTCTGATGCCATTGCAGAAAAATATGGTTTGACGATTTTCTTTTCTTGCCCATTTGCTGATATTCGCTATATTAAAGAAAATACTAAACATGTCATCGTAACAGCGCAGCATATGGAATCGTTAAAACCTGGCAGAGGTATGGGCCATGTTTTACCCGAATCTTTAAAAGAAGCGGGTGCTCAGGCTGTCGTCCTCAATCATGCAGAAAATCCATTGACCGTCAGTGAATTGTATGCGACCATTCGGCGGGCTAAGGAATTAGATATGTTGACAATTGTTTGTGCGGATTCTGTTACAGAAGGTTTGGCCATTGCCCATTTTAATCCGGACATCTTATTGTGTGAACCTACAGACCTCATCGGTACGGGCGAAACAGCAGATGATAATTATATCTTTGATGCTTGCAATCAAATCCGAGCTGTCAATCCGGACGTAGCTGTGATGATTGCTTCCGGTATCACCACGGCAGATGATTGTTATCGTGTAGTTTATTTAGGCGCCGATGGTACGGGTGCGACAAGTGGTATTTTAAAAGCTCCGAATCCCGCGGTACGTGTGGAAGAAATGACACAAGCCATTTTAAAAGCCGATAAAGATAAGCTGGAAAAGAAGGGAGAATAAGCCATGAGCGTGTATAAAACGACAATCAAACTGACTTCTAAAGGGGTAGAACCGACCTTTATCAATATCACCGATGAAGTAAAGCAGGCTATTGCTGATAGTGGTATTCAGACTGGCGTCTGCACCGTTATTTCACCGCATACGACCTGTGCTGTTTTTTTTGAAGAATATGTACATGATACAGATGAAAAAGGTACTGAATTTTTGCAATTGGATTTAAATGATGTATTGAAAAAAATCATACCTGATGAATTAAAAGAAGGACAATACCGTTATCCGGGAGAAGCACATTATACAGCTGTTGCTTCTTGGCCTGATGCCGAAAGTTACTTGCCTAATGGGGATCGTACTGCCCTGTTAAACGGGGATGCTCATCTGAAAGCTACCCTCCTAGGCTCGAGTGAAACTTTTTTGGTAGAGGAAGGCAAATTAGGTGTAGGTACGACAGGCTATGTGTATTTTGTTGACTTTGATCGTACACGTAGTCGGACACGGAAATGCCATATTGTGGTCTTAGGTGAATAAAAGCAAGCAGACTTATAGTTAGAATAAAAAGCAACTATTTATTTTTTCCTTTGTAAAAATAAATAGTTGCTTTTTATAATATTAAGGCATATTATGGTGATAATAACTATAAGGAGAAAAAAAATAATGAAAAAATTGGTTGATGACACGCGACTTATTTATAAATGCTGTTACTTATATTACCAGGATAACATGAGTCAACAAGAAGTCTGCCGATTTTTGGGGATTTCACGACCCACCGTTTCGCGCATGTTGCAGCGTGGTAAAGAGCTGGGAATTGTCAAAATTGAATTGGTCAATCCGGATAATGTTATTTATGGACAAATAGAACATGATATTGAAAAAGAATTCCATTTACAAGAGGTGATAATCGTTCCTTCTAGTCCGTTAGTGATTGGTGGAAAAACTAATAAGAACTCAGAACTAGGCAAAGGCGCCTTACATTTTCTGGAACGGATATTAAAGGATGGAGATTATGTAGGTGTATCCATGGGCAGCACGTTGAGGACGGTTGTACAGACTGATTATTTTATTAGCGAAAAAATAGGCTGTACTTTCGTCCCGGTTTTGGGTGGTGTCGGTGAAAGCTATCTGGAGTTTCACGCCAACTATTTATGTCAGCGTTTAGCCAGACTTTTTAATGCTAAATGTGTACAATTCTTTTCGCCTGCCGTTTTTTCTTCGGAAGAGGTCTTGCAGGGCTTTTTGAAAGAAACGACGATAGCCCAAATCATTCGCTTGTATAAGGATTTGCAAGTTATCCTGTTAGGGATTGGCGTACCTGATACTCAATATTCTACAATTCTACAAACTGGCTATGTAGATAAAAGGATTTTACATAAATTTAGCCACATGGGAGCCGTTGGTGATATTGTGTTGCGTTACTTTGATATTCACGGAGATACGCGGCCTTTTGATGAGTTCAATAAAAAAGTGGCTGGCATCAGCTTGGAGAATTTAAAAAAAGTTCCACGCCGGATAGGCATTGCTGCGGGGCCGCAAAAGGCAAAAGCGGTTTTGGGGGCTATTCGGGGTGGTTATGTCAATAACTTGATCTTAGACATAGATTGTGCACAGGCTCTTTGTGATATTAAAGATAAGGTATAAAAATATCTTCTCTATCTGTTCAGATAGGGAAGATATTTTTTTTAGACAAGGGAAAAGATTGTGATAATTTTTACAAACCATACAATAAAAGAACAAATGTAAAAATAAATTAGTATGCTCATTACTTTTACAAATGTTCAAATTTAATCTATTGTAAAATATAAGAAAGAATGATATATTAGCATTGTGGAAATAATAAATGCGTGAAAGACAATTTAAACATTCTTCATACTTCATATAGATATAATGGGATTAACGAAGAAAGGAGCGATGCAAATGGACATTTACGCTATATTTGGTATTTTTTTCTTGCTAGTTATCATGCAATTCATCGGCATGAGATTACAAATAAAGGCGTATCGGGAAGCTATTCATCGTCTTCATCAAGAGGGGAACTTAGGAATTGGTTCCCGACGAGGTCGCATAGGTTCTGGATATATCATTATCATCGCTTGCGATAATGAGGGCACGATTATTGATTCGGAAATTATGAAAGGCATGACAATCTTCAGCCGGTTTAAAAAAGAGGCAGCTCTGATTGGTAAAAATATTTCGGCAGTAAAGCGAGAATACATGGCCTTTCCCAAGCAGAAAAGAAAACAATATAAAGGTTATATACAAGCTTTAGAAGCACTAGAGATACGGCTAAAGCTCCCAGAAAGTCAGGGGGTGTAATAAGATAACTTAACTGTGAGGTAATAAGAAGTTACAGAGAGAAGGGTGAGTGATTATGGAGTCTATTGCATGGTTTGCGAATGCGTTTATTGAATTATTCCGTGCCGGCGCTAATACCTTTGCTGGTTGGGTTGCTGGGATTATCCCATTAGTTATCGTTATGATGACTGCTTTTAATTCCCTAATTAAGCTTATAGGTGAAGATCGGGTGAATAAATTAGCAGAAAAATCAACGAAATTTGCCGTTACACGGTATACGGTTTTACCAGTATTAGCAGTTATTTTTTTAGGCAACCCGATGTGTTATACCTTAGGTCGTTTTGTAAAGGAAGAATATAAACCGGCTTGCTATGACTCAATCGTCAGTTTCGTTCATCCGGTTACGGGACTCTTTCCGCATGCTAACCCTGCTGAATTATTCGTGTATATGGGGATTGCCGCCGGGATTACTCAACTGAATCTTCCATTAGGTGATTTGGCTGTACGTTACTTCCTGGTTGGTTTAGTCGTTATCTTTATTCGTGGAATGCTGACGGAACGGATTTATAAACACATGGCGAATAGCCAGAAGAAATCTGATACGCAGGAGGGGACTAGTCATGTATAAGACGATAAGAATCCAGGCCGGTAAGGGTGGCTGGGGCGGTCCACTGACGATTACGCCGACGGCAGAAAAACATAAAGTAGTTAGCATTACTGGCGGCGGTATCAATCCGGTTGCCCAAAAGTTAGCTGAACTTACTGGCTGTGAAGTAGTAGATGGCTTCAAAACGAGTGTCCCTGATTCGGAAATGCTCATTGCCGTAGTTGATTGTGGCGGAACTGCCCGGTGTGGCGTATATCCCAAAAAACGTGTCTTTACGGTGAATATCCTTCCCGTTGGCAAAACGGGCCCGTTGGCTAAATTTATTACGGAAGATATCTACGTCTCCGCCGTTGATGAATCTTGCATTACGGTCCTCGATGATGTCCCGGCTGCGGGGAATGTTACAGAATCAAGTGCTCCGCAGACAGAAGAAAAGCCCGTTCAAGGCGTTGTTAAACAAGTTGCCAATGATCCCGCTAGAAAGAAGAATATCTTTACCCGAATTGGGATTGGGATTGGCAATATAGTCAGTAAGTTTTACGCAGCTGGCCGTGAAACGATTAGCATTACGATTCGCAGTATTTTGCCTTTTATGGCTTTCGTCAGCATGATTTTAGGTATCATCCAAGCTTCGGGGATTGGCGATATCATTGCCCACGTGATTTCGCCAGTCGCCAGCACTTTGCCAGGCATGTTGATTATCTCTTTCATCTGTGCCTTGCCTTTTATTTCTCCCGTTATTGGACCGGGTGCGGTTATTGCTCAAGTAGTAGGAACCTTACTTGGGGCACAGATTGGGTTAGGAAATATTCCACCGCAATATGCGTTGCCGGCATTGTTTGCTATCGACGCACAGGCTGGCGCAGACTTTGTTCCTGTAGGGCTAAGCCTGGGAGAAGCAGAACCAGAAACTGTTGAGATTGGCGTTCCGGCCGTCCTCTACTCCCGCGTATTTACAGGGCCTTTGGCCGTAGTTATTGCATATCTTGCTAGTATTGGACTTTATTCATAAGGAGGAGTAAGCATGAAATATAGTTGTAAAATTACCGGTTGGGGTGATGAAGCTTTAGACTTTATGACGGACCCGGATATGAACTTTATCATACTCTTTAATGAAACAGCACCGGCGGAACTGGCGGACATCGCCATTTTGCATACAGAAGCAACACTCACGGAAGATCCTGCTGTAGGTGACCTCCTTACGATTGGGACTAAAGTCTTTAAAGTTACAGCAGTAGGTGAAGAAGCGAAACATACGTTGCGTGATTTAGGGCATTGTACGATCGATTTTAAAGGAGGTGACACGCCAGAGCGTCCCGGTTGCATTATGGTAGAGGGCGTCGAAAATTTGGTGCCCGCAGATATTCAGAAAGATGTTGTTATTACACTTAGTTAATCTTAATATTCTATATACCTTTTAAGGAGGAACCCTTTATGTTAAACATGGACAAGAAGCTTGCTAAATTGGAAGAAGAAGGAAAACTTATCAAAGCCGGTATTGTCGGTGCTGGCCAGATGGGGCGTGGCATGGTTACACAGATGGCCCTGATGAAAGGCATTATGCCTGCTATCGTTTCCGATATTAAATTCGAAAATGTTATTAACGCTTTCCATTATGCAGGTATTAAAGACGAAGATATCGCCGTAGCGCATACTTTGGAAGAAGCTAATAAGTATATGGAAATGGGCAAATTCGTTGCTACCGATAATTCTGATTTGATTTCTCAGGCTAACTTAGTTGATTGTGCAATTGACGTTACCGGCGTTCCTGAAGTTGGTGTTAAAATTGCCGTTGATTCCTTGAAGAATCATAAACATGTCGTTATGATGGACGTAGAAACAGACGTCGTTATTGGCTCGTATTTGAAAAAATTAGGTGATGAAAACGGCGTTATTTACACGGGTTCCGCTGGTGATGAACCGGGCGCAGTTATGGAATTGTATTCCTTTGCCAAAGCTATGGGCATGACGGTAGAAGTTATGGGCAAAGGCAAGAACAATAAGCTGGATTATGATTGCAATCCGGATACGGTCTTAGAAGAAGCTACTCGCCGTAAGATGAGCCCGCGTATGCTGGCTTCCTTCAAAGATGGCACCAAGACCATGGTAGAAATGACTGCTATGTCGAATGCTACTGGCCTTATTCCTGATGTTGTAGGCGGTCATGGTCCTTCTGCTTCGCCGAAAGATCGTTGCGCAGATTTGAACGAACTCTTCAAATTGAAAAAAGATGGCGGTATCCTCGATAAACATGGTGTTGTTGAATATGTTAACGGTATCGCTCCGGGCGTCTTCGTTACTGTTTCTACTCCGAATGAAGAAATTGCATATCAGATGCAGTATCATAGCATGGGCCCTGGCCCGCTCTGGACTCTCTATCGTCCGTACCATCTCTGCAACTTAGAAACGCCGTTGACGGTAGCAAAAGCAATTATCGATCATGAACCGACGATTATTCCGTTAGATGGTCCGGTCAGTGAAGTTATCACGGTCGCTAAAAAAGATTTAAAAGCAGGTCAGACGATTGATGGCATTGGCGGTTACACGACTTATGGCTCCATTACGACTGCTGAAGATTGCTACAAAAAGGGGTATGTTGTATACGGCTTGATTAATAAAAACGCTCGCATGAAGAGAGACGTAAAGAAAGGTCAGATTTTAACTCTGGACGATGTTGAACTGGATACGACGACGCAGCTTTATAAGACTCGTAAGCTTCAGGACAAAATGTATAACAACGGCTACAACTTGAAATAAAGGGATTTTAAAAACACTCTCCTCTTTACGAAAAAAGGACTTCCTAAAAATATTTTGGGAAGTCCTTTTTTTTTAGATTTTGTTCTTGACAAGTGGCCTAGTAAATGGTATTATAATCAAGTCTTCTGAAACAGACAACACACATGCGGAAGTAGCTCAGTGGTAGAGCACCACCTTGCCAAGGTGGGGGTCGCGAGTTCGAGCCTCGTTTTCCGCTCCATTTATTCCTCAATAGCTCAGTTGGTAGAGCAATCGGCTGTTAACCGATTTGTCGTAGGTTCGAGTCCTACTTGAGGAGCCATACAGGGGTGTCGCCAAGCGGTAAGGCAACGGACTCTGACTCCGTCATCCGTAGGTTCGAATCCTACTACCCCTGCCAAACATGATCCACTAGCTCAGTTGGCAGAGCACCTGACTTTTAATCAGGGTGTCCCGAGTTCGAATCTCGGGTGGATCACCACATTCCACATTACGTGGCCCCTTGGTCAAGCGGTCTAAGACATCGCCCTTTCACGGCGAGAACATGGGTTCAAATCCCGTAGGGGTCACCACTTGGGCGATTAGCTCAGCTGGGAGAGCGCCTGCCTTACAAGCAGGATGTCAGCAGTTCGATCCTGTTATCGCCCACCAAGACAAAAGGTCCTGTCGTTATGCGACAGGACCTTTTGAGTATTAAGTTTGTAGTTTTTAGCGACGGCTCTTAAATTTAAGGTCCTCTTCTACAAACTCTGTACTACAAACTATAAAGTAAAAGTGGCTAGTGGCTAGTGGCTCCCATGTGAAGGGGAGCTGGCGCCGCAGGCGTCTGAGGGGTTCTACCTATGACGAGTAATTTGCTGCCACGGTCCGCGAACTGCGGCCTGCGGACGGCGGGACGCCCGAAGGGCGTCTCCCACAGCAACGATATAAAATACGTATCACATTGGTCTGTGAATTGCGCAATTTGCATAATCTATTTCTTCTGCTCATTTTATATATGCGTAATAATGTGTTTGATTCCTATAAATTTTGTATTATAATGGATGGTAGCGATGGGATATTTTCTTTAGCCTAAGGACATATTCCTACTAATTTCTAAGAACTTACAAGGAGTGGTACCCAAATGAGATTTACAGAAGATTTGAAAGCCCGCGTTTCCAAAGCACAGAAAAAAATTGTCCTTCCGGAAACGAACAGCCGTCGTGTATTGAAAGCTGCTGAACGCGTTTTGGCTGATGGTTTTGCTAGAATCGTTCTCGTAGGTAAACTGGAAAAAATCAAAAAAGATGCTGCTAAATTCCAGATCGATCTCACCGGTGTCGAAGTTGTCGACCCTGAAACTTACTATCGTATGGACGAACTTTGCGCTTACTTCGCAAAACGTCGTGAAAAGAAAGGCATGACCCTGGAAAAAGCTCGTGAAATCATGCTCAACAACTACACCTTCTTCGCAGCTGGCCTCGTTGCTCTCGGTGAAGCTGACGGCTGCGTATCCGGTGCTGCTACGACTTCTGCTGAAGTTATCCGCGCTGGCCTTCAGGTCATCGGCCCCCGTCCTGGCAACAAAACCGTATCTTCCGCTTTCATTCTCTTGACCAATACTCCGCAGTATGGCGATAATGGTATCCTCGTACTCGGTGACTGCGGCGTTATCCCCAACCCGACGTCGGAACAGCTCGCTGATATCGCTTGTATCTGCGTAGAACGCGCTCGCCGCACGGTACAGATCCTCAACCCGAAAGTTGCTTTCCTTTCCTACTCCACCAAAGGTTCTGGCGCTGGCGAATCCGTCGACAATGTACGCCATGCTGTTGAAATCCTGAAAGAACGCAACGTCGACTTTGACTTCGACGGCGAACTCCAGGCTGACGCTGCTCTCGTACCGGAAGTTGGCGAACACAAAGCACCGGGCTCCAAAGTTGCCGGCCACGCTAACGTCCTCATTTTCCCGAACCTCGATGCTGCTAACATCGGCTACAAGATGGTTCAGCGTTTCGCTAACGCAACGGCTCTTGGCCCCTTGGTTCAGGGCTTGGATAAACCTATCCTCGACTTGTCCCGTGGCTGCTCGTCTGAAGACGTTGCTGACGTCGTTGCCGTATGCTGCTCCGATGCCATCACAGCTGACCTCTACAAAAAAGAACGTGCTCAGCAGCAGTAATTTCATAACTACAAACTTAAAACTCAAAAATAGGCTGTCCATTAGGACGGCCTATTTTTTTACTTATATCTAATGCGGCGGTTGCCGACGACCATGGTCGGGCTCAGGGTGCGGTAGACCATATAGGTGAAGAACATGAAGCCGAAGAGGAAGACCAGGGCGTATTCGTCGGTAAGGGGGGCGTCTTTGGTGAAGTACCAGGCACAGGCCAGGGTCAGGATGAGGCTGGCGTACATGGAAATAGTGACGCACCACGTCCGCTGGCCGCGGTCGCGCATCTTGTAGAAGTCATGGAATTTGACGTACATGGCGACGGTCCAGACGACGAGGACTACAGCCAGTACGATGGGGACGGCTGCGGGAAGGGGAAGGTATAAAGATACGAGAAAGAGAATCATAAGGGCAAAGGTACTGAGGAAAATCCCTTCCTGGCGTTTCAAATCCCGGCTGGAATCATCAGGGACAGCCGGGCGGTTACGACGAGACATGAGTCATCATCCTTTCTATAGCATTATGTCTCATTATAGCATAGGTTGACTTTCTTTCAACATTATGGTAGCGTGAAGCGTGGGGATTGCTTCGAGGTGGTTTTTGCCATCAGGCGTGATCCTATTATCATAATCGTAGTTCGTTTGTAGTTCATCGTTCATCGTGATCAAAAAATTTTAATTCTTTACGACCTACGATGAACGACCTACGACGAACGTAAAAAAGGCTCTGTCACTTTGCGGCAGGCCTCTAGTCAAAGGATGTGTGATTATGCATGCAGTGAAGACATACGATGTCATTATCATCGGAGCTGGTCCGGCCGGTATCTTTACGGCCCTGGAACTGGCGGATAAAGGGTTTAAGATTCTCATGGTCGAAAAGGGCCAGGATATACGGGAACGCATTGCGACGAGCCTGAATAAGAAGGCCCTGCCTAAAGATCGGATGCGTAATGTCGTCTGTGGCTGGGGCGGCGCTGGTGCTTTCAGTGACGGCAAGTTGACGCTGACGACAGAATACGGCGGTAATCTCGATGATTACATGTCCAAGGCCGACCTCATGGACAAGATTCGTTACGTCGATGACGTTTACTGCCGTTTCGGCGGTGCCGGCCGCAAAGTCTACGGCGATGAAAACAAGGAACGCATCCGCGACATCAAGCGGAAAGCTGCCGCTGCGGACCTGCGCTTCATCCCGGCCCGCATCCGCCACTTGGGGACCGATGTCAACGCCCAGATTCTGACCAATATGCGCGATTTCCTGGATGGCAAGGTCGATATCATGGCCGATACGGCCGTAGACCACATCGTCGAAGAAAAAGGGGAAATCAAAGGGGTCCTCATCGACGACCAGTTCTATGCCAGCCGCTATCTGGTCAGTGCGCCGGGCCGGGAAGGATCGGAATGGTTCGTCCACGAAGTCGAAAAGATGGGCTTGAAGCTGACTTCTAATGCCGTCGATATCGGCGTCCGCGTAGAAATGCCGGCAGAAGTCCTGGAAACGATCACCGACGTCGTCTATGAATCAAAGCTTATCTATTTCAGCAAATCCTTTGATGACCGGATCCGCACCTTCTGCATGAACCCTTATGGGTTCGTCGTCGAAGAGAACAATGACGGTCTGCTTACGGTCAATGGTCATAGTTATGCCCATAAGAAGAGCGAAAATACGAATTTTGCCATCCTCGTCTCTAAAAAATTCACGGAACCTTTCCATGAACCGATTAAGTACGGGAAATACATTGCCAACCTGGCCAATATCCTCGGCGGAGGCGTCATCGTCCAACGTTTGGGCGATTTCCTCGATGGCCGGCGGTCGACGCCGGAACGCATCCAGCGGGGCCTGGTCCGGCCGACGATGCCCAATGCGACACCGGGTGACTTGTCACTGGTCCTGCCATACCGCCATATGCAGGACATCAAGGAAATGCTGGAAGCTCTCGATGCCGTAGCGCCAGGGGCTAATTCGCGCCATACCCTGCTGTACGGCGTGGAAGCCAAGTTCTATTCCAATCGTTTGGAATTGAGCCACGTCCTGGAAACGAAGATTCCCAATTTCTTTGCTATCGGTGATGGCGCTGGCATTACCCGCGGCCTGGTACAGGCTTCGGCAGCCGGTGTGACCGTTGGCCAGGAAATCCTGCGGCGGGAAAATAAATAGCCTTACTCTTTGAACCGGTATCCGGCACCCCAGACCGTCTCGATGTAGATGGGCTTGGCCGGGTCCGGTTCTATTTTTTCACGGATGCGGTTGATGTGGACCATGACCGTCGCCGTATCGCCTTCGGCGTCGAGGCCCCAGACGCGTTCAAAGAGGCGGTCCCGGCTGAAGACCAGGCCGGGGTGCTTGGCCAGGAAGACGAGGAGCTCGAATTCGCGGTTGGTCAGGGCGATTTCTCCGCCTTTGACGTAGACCCGGTGTTTGTCGACGTAAATTTCCAGGTCGCCGCTGCGGATGACTTCGCCGTCGGCCACTTTCTGCTGGGCCTTGCCCGTGAGCCGTTCATAGCGCGTGATGTGGGCCTTGACGCGGGCGACGAGCTCTGTCGGGCTGAAGGGTTTGATGATGTAGTCGTCGGCACCGAGGCCCAGGCCGCGTATTTTGTCCATATCTTCCCGTTTCGCCGATACCATCAGGATGGGCACTTCCTTTTCTTCGCGGATGCGGCGGCAGATGTGGAAACCGTCGGTCCCGGGCAGCATGATGTCCAGGAGGATGAGGTCGAAATCTTCATGCAGGGCCATCTCCAGTCCTTTGGTCCCATTTGTCTCGATGACGCTTTCAATCGAACTGGCTTCCAGAAAATCTCGTTCCAGTTCGGCAATTTCTAAGTTATCTTCAATGATCAGAATTCGTTTCATGATATTCCTCCTCTATCCGCGGCAGGGTGATGACGACGGTCAGGCCGCCGCCCGGTGTTTCTTCGGCATGGATGTGACCGTGCAGGGTCGTAATGATTTGCTTTACAATGGCCAGGCCGAGTCCGCTGCCCTTCTGGACGTCGGTCCGAGCGGCGTCGGTCCGGTAAAAGCTGTCGAATAAGCGGGGCAGGTCTGCCGCCGGGACGCCTGGCCCGTGGTCGGCCACCCTCAAGACGACGGTCTGCGGCGTTTCGGACAGGCTCAGGTCCATCGTTACCGCAGCGCCTTCTTTATATTTCAGGGCGTTTTCCAGCAGGTTGTCGATGACCCGCTGGAACTGCATCCGATCGATAACCGTCTGTGCCGATCCGGCTGGCGGCGTATAATGCAGGATGAGGCCGCGCTCGGCCAGGCGGTCCGTGTTTTCAGCGGCGAAATCGGAGAAATAATCGCGCAGCGATACCTTTTCCATCGTAAAAGATACCTGGCCCAAGTCGAGTTTGGAAAAGAGGAACAGCCTGTCGACGAGTTTTTCCAGGGTACAGGCGTTCTGATAGATGAGTTCGACGTAATGATGGCGCTTTTCAGCGGTCTTGGCGATGCCGACCAGGATGCCGCTGGCATAGCCCTTGAGCAGGGTCAGCGGCGTCGACAGGTCATGAGAGATGCCGGCGATGAGTTCCTTTCGGTTCTGTTCGTATTTTTCCTGGGCTATGCGGGCTGCCAGCAGCTGGCGGCGCATGTGGTCGAAGGCTGTACAGGTCCGGCCTAGTTCATCGCGTGACGACAGGCGGAGCTCGTAGTCGAGATTGCCCTTTTCGATTTCTGCAGCCGCTGTCCGCAAAGCTGCCAGCGGCGTCAGTATCTGGCGGGACAGGACACGGGACAGGATAAGCCCGCAGGCGATGATGATGGCACTGGCCGTGCCGACGATGAATAAGAGCAGCGTCTGTATGACGCCCTTGGCCATCCCTTCGCGGATGCCGCTCTTGGCGATGAATGGCGTATTGCCGGCAGCGATGACCGTCGTCCCGCTGTGTGGCGACGTATAGCGGAAAAAGAAGCCGTCACCGTCCCAGGTCATGACCGTCTGCTGGCCGTGAGATTTCCACAATACCCGGTCGGCCAGGCTGCGGAAGTCGATGCCCGGCGTGATGTAAGCGACCTGATCGTTGCGGACGATGGCCGTGGCAATGCCCAGGTCTTCCAGGACCCGGCAGTCTTCGCGCATGTCCTTGACCTTTAATGGTCCAGGCCGCTCAGCCTTGACGCGCAGGGAACTGACCGTGTATTGAATAGACAAGGCCGGCCCCTTTTCAGGCCATAACGTCGTCAAATCATTGTGCGGCGATGAGAAGCGGAGTCCCGAGATGAGCAGGAATCCCAGGACCGTCAGAATAGCGATGGGGACGAAGACCATGGTGAAATTGGCAATGAGCAGGCGGTGTCGCAATGAAATGTCACGTATATGCAGCATAAGCAGGACATCCTTTCGTAGTGATAGTTTTATTATAGAGTGATTCGTGGCTCGTGGCTAGTGGCTCGCAGGGGGATGTCGCACGAAGGGTTCTGCCATCATGCACGGCTCCTTTTCTATATAGGCTGTAGTATGGAGTTTGTAGTTTGTAGAAAATTGCTTTACATTTAAAACCATTCACTAAAAACTACAAACTGCAAACTTAATACGCAAAAGGCGCTGTCGCATTAAGCCATTTTTGCTTCGTGCGACAGCTTTCTTTTTTTGTTCTAT
>CABMPA010000005.1 GCA_902388315.1 uncultured Megasphaera sp.
GCCCCTTAAACTTAAAAGTTTTTCGTTCGTAGTTCATCGTTCATCGCAATGGATTTATATTTTTAATCCCATACGACAAACGACGAACGACCTACGATCAACGTAAAAGGAGCTGTAACAAAATGAGATTTTTGGCTCATTTTGTTACAGCTCCTTTTGGCGTCTCCTAAAACCATGTGCGAACGATGAACCAGGACAATCCTAAGAGGACGAAGGAGCAGACGAGGGCGCTGCCCATGGGGCGGGTGCCTTCTTTGGCGATGACGGCGAAGTTGACGTTCAGTCCCAGGGCAGCCATGGCCATGCCCAGGATGAGGTAGGCTGCTTTGACCAGCATGGGGACGGCGAATCCGATGGCCGGGATATAGGAGCCGATGGCGCTGGCCGCGATGAAGCCGCCCATGAACCAGGGAATAGGGACTTTGAGTTTCTGGTCCGTATCTCCCGATTGGCGGCGCTGGCGCCAGGCTTCGAGGACGCCCAGGATGATGGCGACCGGGGCCAGGAGCAGGACGCGCGATAATTTGGTGATGATGGCGCTGTCTGTACCTACGGGACCGGCACTGCCGCCAGCGGCGACGGCGTGGGCGATTTCATGGAGGCTGAGGCCGGCCATGACGCCGAACTGGCCGTCTGTAAAGCCCAGGACGGGCTGCAGGAAGACTTCGATGAGCGTAAAGACTGTACCCAGGATGGCTACGATGGCCACGGCCAGGACGGACTGGTCGGCTTTGGCCTTGAGCGTCCCCGAGACGCCCATGACGGCGGCGGCACCGCAGATGCTGCAGCCACAGGCCGTGAGCAGGGACAGCGTGTGGTCGATGCGCAGGAAGCGGGCGACGGCATAATTGAGGGGAATCATGATGGCCACGACGAAGACGGCGGCGATAAGGCTTTTCATGCCGGCGCTGACCAGGATGATGAGGTTCAGTTTGAAGCCCAGGAGGATGATGCCGGCCCGGAGAAATTTATTGGCAATGAAGCCCGTGCTTTCTCTGGCTGCCAGCGTGACCGGACGGCAGACCTGGATAGCCATGCCCAGCAGCAGGGCCAGGACCAGGTGGCCGATGAGGGAAAAGCCCGGCAGGGAGGCCAGCGATTGGCCGACCAGGGAACAAGCCAGGGTCAGGACGACGCCGAGCAGGGCGTGGCGCCAGTTGATCATAGTGGATAATTGCATGATGATGTCACTCCTATACTGATATTTGAGATGATTCCAGTATAGTCTGTCCCTTTTCATAAGTAAAATACTAGGATATAATATAAATCATAAGTATTTACCTATGAATTAAGGGGGGACAACTTCATGACGCTGCGCCATTTCCGCATTTTCCTGGCAGTCTGCGAAACGTTGAATATGACCCAGGCTGCCCGGCAGCTTCACATCAGCCAGCCATCGGTCACCCAGGCCATCCATGAGATAGAAACCCATTATGGCCTGCTCCTGTTCGAACGCCTGGGCCGCCACATCTTCCTGACACCGGCTGGGGAGAATTTGAAACAGTATGCCTATCAGATCCTGTCGCTCTGCCAGCAGGCCGAAGACAGTATGACGGCCATGCAGCATCAGCTGCCGATCCGCCTGGGCGTCAGCATTACCATTGGCGACATCTTCCTGGTCGAACTCCTGACGCATTGCCGTCAGATACATCCTGAATGGGACATCCTGTCGGCTATCCACAATACGGAGGAACTGGAACAGCTCCTGATGGAAGATAAACTGGACCTGGCCCTCGTCGAAGGACGGGTCCATTCGCCATACCTCGTATCCCGGCCCATCATTACGGATTATCTGACCCTCATCGCTTCGCCGGACAGCGAATGGAGCCGTAAGGCCATTACAGCGCCGCAGGACCTGGACGGCATGCCCGTCTTCATCCGCGAACAGGGAAGCGGCACGCGGGACCTCTTCGAGCGCGTCCTGGAAGACCACCACCTGACCTGCCGCATCATCGGCGTCTACAATAACTCCGAAGCCATCAAGAAAGCCGTCATGGCCAACTTAGGTGTATCCGTCCTGTCCCGTCGCCTGGTCCGGGAGGAAATCGAAACGGGCCGCCTCATCGAACTCACCATACCGGGCCTCGAATTCAAGCGTCATTTCCGCCTGGTACACCACAAAAACAAATACCTGACCCGGCCCATGCAGGACCTCATATCCATTTGCTGTCACAGTGATGAATGGCTGTAAAGGTTCTGCCTTTTCCGCGTCTAGTGATATAAAGATTGTCCCAGTGATAGTCTTGTGTGCTATGATGAGTACAAGAACATCGCACGCTTTCAAAAATAAATGGGAAATATTTTATAAGGAAGGAGTTTGGACAATGAGACTTTCTTTATCTGCCATTATGATGGCAACCTTTCTGATTTCTGGGTACGGATTGGCCGGCGCTACTCCCGTCAATGCAGCACAGCCTTATTCTATATCCGATATATCCCTGCGAGAAACAAGGGATTCTCTGCGCGAGGGATTCCTTCTGTTAGGGGAAAGTGATAGTGATGCTGCCAGCGCTTTTCACGGCGGCAGGAGCAACTATGCTGCGGATGGTACAACGCTGATTGGACGGATTTATGACATCTCCTTATTTGGTGGAATCATGCAGGCGGGAACGCTGTATGATCAGGCTGAAAAAGTCAGCACCGTGTCTGCACTGGAATTAACTAGGAAACCAGAGGTTCCGGATTCTGATTCGGCGGACTGGCTCCCTCCCCATATATCCAGACAGTTTGCAGAAAAAGACCCTCTTCCGGCTCTGGAAAAGGCTGTTGTCGCCTACTATGGTATTCCCGAGAAAGACCGCGCCAGGACCTGTTATGTCTATAATAAGGTCGATTTGAATGGGGATGGTACCCAGGAAATTTTGGCTGTCATTTCAGGTCCTTATACTAGTGGAACTGGTGGCAGTTCTGCCGTATGGGGACGAATGGTTAATGGGACTTTCCAAATTTACCAGACTTTTACATTAATCCGGACACCCGTTATCATAACAGCAGAAGCCGTCAATGGCCGTCCCTATGGAGCCCGGGGAATCATCGTACGGCGCAGTGGCGGAGGGATGACTCCAGAACTGATCAGGTACGTTTCCCATGATGGAGAGTATTTGCCGGAACCTTTTACCGGATTGGACAAGATAAAAGGTACAGCTGTTTTATGCACTGCTCCCGGAACACATCCTCAAAAAATAACATTGACCCACTATTAGAAGGGATTCAAAAAATGACCGCATCTGTCTGCCAACGGAGCGGTCATTTTTGATGAATCTATTTTTTTTCTTTTGTACTCTCCCCGATGATGTAGGGTGGGCGGCCTTTGCTTTCGTTATAGATGCGGCCGACGTATTCACCCAGGATGCCCATGAAGGTGAACTGGACGCCGCCGATGAAGAGGATGAGGGAGATGAGGGACGGATAACCCGGGACGTCTTCACCGCAGAGCAACGTGCGCAGGACGATGAAGACGAGGTAGATGGCGGCGATGAAGGCCAGGAAACAGCCGGCGAAGGCGGCGATGCGCAAGGGTGCCGTCGTAAAGCTGGTAATGCCGTCGACGGCCAGGTTGAAGAGTTTCCAATAGTTCCACTTGGTCTGGCCGGCAGCCCGGGGCGGACGGTCGAAAAGGATTTCCTTCTTTTCAAAGCCAATCCAGCTGAAGAGCCCCTTGGTGTAGCGCTGACATTCGCGCAGGCTGCGCAGGGCCTGGACGCAGCGCCTGTCGAGGAGGCGGAAGTCACCGACGTCTTCCTGGACCGGGACGGGGGATAATTTCTTCAGCAGGCGGTAGTAGACGTGGCTCGACCATTTCTTGAAGAACGTTTCCCCTTCGCGGTGCCGGCGGCGGGCCGAGACATCGCGGTAGCCTTTTTCCCACCAGGCAATCATGGCCGGCAGCAGTTCCGGCGGGTCCTGGAGGTCGGCGTCCATGATGACCAGGGCGTCGCCTTCGGCATAGTCCATGCCGGCCAGCATGGCCGCTTCCTTGCCGAAGTTGCGTGACAGGGACACATAGGCGACGCGCCGGTCGGTTTCATGGAGCTGGCGCAGGATGGGCAGGGTCTGGTCACGGCTGCCGTCGTTGACAAAGATAAAGGTGAAAGCATAATCTGGCAGGGCGTCGATGACGGCGCGCGTCCGCTGGTAGAACTGAGGCAGGACGGCTTCTTCATTGTAGCAGGGGACGAGGATATCGATTTGCTTCATCACTTAGCGCCTCCTGCTGCGGCCCGGTTCAAGAGGACCGTATAGTCTTCCACATCCAGCCGCTGTGCCGGAGCCGTTCCCAGGACGCGCAGGGCTTCGTCACGGTATTTCGGCTGAACGACGACCAGGGCCGGCTGGTCGCTGTTCCAGAGGTCATACAGGTCCTGGCTGCCGTAGTACATGCCTGTCCGGTTCGTGTGATGGATTCCGAATTCCAGTTCGCCCATGAAGTTGCCGGCGGCGATGGGACGGTCCAGGTAGTAGACCAGGCCGGGCATGAATGAGCCGTACATGATGATCGGCGTACTGTCGGGGACCTTCAAGGCCCGGATGTCCTGGCTGACCGTATAGGCCGTCTGATGGTCATGGATCTGGCCCTGGACTTGATGGGCGCCGAGGCCGAAGCCATAGGCCATGCAGCTGAGGATGACCAGGACCGGGAGGAAATCGCGCTTGCGGTGCCAGACCCAGGCCGCTGCCAGAGTGCCGACGAGGAGCGAGGCCATGAGCAGGCCGCTGCCAGAGTGCCGACGAGGAGCGAGGCCATGAGCAGGCCGCCGTGGGTCAGGAAGTCGGCGATGGTCAGGAAATCGGTGTGCATGAGGTAGACGATGCCCGCTGCCGTAAACAGCAGGCAGAGGATGGCGTTGATGAGGAAACTGTGGCCCAGCCAGCGTCCTTCCTGACGGCAGCGCTCGATAGACGCAGCCAGGAGGACCGATAAGGGCAGCCAGCAGGGCAGGATGTACGTCGGCAGTTTCGAGTCGGAAATGCTATAGAAGACGTAAATCAGGCCGGCCCAAAGGCTGAGCAGCAGCAAGTCCTGTTTATGCCGCAGGGAGCCGGGCTTGCGGAAAACCCCGTCCTTGCTGAAGAACGTCGCCACGAAGCCCGTCCAGGGCATGAGCCCGGCGATGAGGACCGGGACGAAGTAATACCAGGGGTGGAAGCGTTCGTGCATCTTCGTGGCAAAGCGCAGGAAGTGTTCGCGGATGAAGAAGAAATAGAAGAAGTCGGGATTTTTTTGACAGACCAGGTAGTACCAGGGTACGGCGATGACCAGAAAGAGGATGATGCCCGGCAGGTAGAAGAGCTTCAGGAAGAGGCGCGGCCGCTTGCTGAGCAGGGCGTACCAGAAGAGGATGCCAAAGGGAAAGACGATGGCGATAAGGCCTTTCGTGAGCATGCCGAAGCCCATGGCGGCGTAGAAGACGAGCAGGTACTTCTTATTCTCCGTCCGTTCGAAGACGTAGAACGAAACCAGGCAGGCGTCGATGAAAAAGGTCAGGGCCATGTCCATGACGCCGATAGAGGCGACGATGAGCTGCAGCGCCGACGTGGCCAGGATGACGGCGGCAAGGATACCCGTGCGCCGATTGTACATCGTCTTGGCCAGCCAGAAGGCCAGGAAGACGTTTCCAAGGCCCGTCAGGGCCGGCAGGATGCGGCCCGTGAATTCACGGAAACCAAAGAGTTCCATAGACAGGGCCGTGACCCAGTACTGGAAAATGGGTTTCTCGAAATAGGGCATGTAATCGAAGTGGGGCGTGATGTAGTCGCCGGAAAGGGCCATTTCCATGGCGACCCGGTGATAGCGCCCTTCATCGAGCTCGATGAGATGATACGACCCGATATGGGCCAGGTACAAAAAAGCCGCGGCGGCGATGAGCAGGCCCATCAGAAAGCGCCGGTGGCGGCGAAGTGCGTCAGTCATAATATACCTCCTGTAATCAATCTATTTCTTATTAGTATACAGGAAGTTCATAAATAAATCCTAAATAGAATGACAATTTACTGCTTTTTTTGTACTTTACTATCATTTACCATCGCCCGGAACTAGCCTGGCTTTTCAGACGGCGAAGTCCGGATGCTGCCGGTACATCTGCTGGAGCTGTGCGACAAATTCTTTGATATAGGTACGACGGTCATTCTTGTGGGTATATAACGCACAAGGAATGACCGTTTTTGTGTCAAAGGGGATCCAGGCGAATTCCTGGTTGTGGTCGTTGAGGAAGCCCGGAGCCAGGCAGATGCCGCGCCCGGCGGCGACGTTGGTCAGGGTCGTGTCGTGGTCGGGGCTGTTGAAATAGGCGATGGGGAGCTCTTCAATCAGCTGATGCTGCAGCGCCCGCATGGCCGGTGGCGACCCGCCGCCGACCATGAGTGTCCGCCCTGTCAGGTCCTGTGGCTGGATGAGGTCTTTTTCCGCCAGGGGATCCGTTTTTTCGGTGATGAGGTAGATGCGGCTGGCAAAGAGGGGATGGCGTACGGTATCGGCGGCCTGCTGCATTTCGTGTTCCATGGCGAAGAGGATATCCTGCTCTCCTAACAGGAAAGACTCCTGCCCCTTGTCCCAGTTGAACGAGGGGACGATGTCGATATCGCTGTGGCTGGCGGCAAAGGCGCGCATGACGGCCGGCAGGAAATAGAGGGCCGACCGGATGGGCAGGACGATGCGGATGCAGCCGGCATAGGCGGCGTAGAAATTCTGCCCCTGCTCGATGGCGGCCAGGAGCGTCTTGTACAAGGTCTGCAAGGTCGTGACGAACTGAGCCCCTGCCGGCGTCAGGGCGGCGCCTTTCCCGGAGCGGCTGAAGATGGGGAAGCCTATTTCTTCTTCGACGGCTTTGATCTGGTAGGTCATGGTCGGCTGGGAGATGAACAGGTTCTCGGCGGCCCGGCCGAAATTGCAGGTCTTGGCCAGCTCTAATATGTATTCTATCTGTTTGCTTGTCATGATGGAATCCTCCTGGAACTGAGATGCCTCTATTATAGATTCATAGGAAAATTAAATCAATTATTTAATTTCACGATTGGAAAAATAAAATAGGGGCCGCTATAATAAGACTATCGAAAGCAACGCGTGCTGACGAATTCAGATAGCAGCCCCGACGGGGGAAGATAAGGAGAGCATTAAGATGGAATATGTAAAATTCGGCAATACTGGGATGGACGTATCCCGCATTTGTCTGGGCATGATGAGTTTCGGCAAACCGGGAAAAGAAAACGGCGTCTTCCCGTGGGCCAAGGATTATGAAGACGGCAAGGCCATTTTCAAACGGGCCATTGAACTGGGCATCAACTATTTCGATACGGCCAATGTCTACCAGATGGGGACCAGCGAAGAAATCACCGGCCGGTATATCCGCGACTTCGGCCTGGACCGCGATGAAATCGTCGTGGCGACGAAAGTCAATTTTGAAATGCGTCTGGGCCGTCCCAACGGCGGCGGCCTGTCCCGCAAGAATATCATGGCGGAAATCGACCACAGCCTGGAACGGCTGGGTCTGGACTATGTCGATGTCTATCAGATCCACCGCTTGGACCCCTATACGCCGATGGAAGAAATCATGGAAGCCCTGCACGATGCCGTCAAGAGCGGCAAAGCCCGCTACATCGGTGCTTCGACGATTTTTGCCTGGCAGCTGGAACGGATGCAGCAGATTGCCGAACGTCATGGCTGGATGACCTTTGCTTCCCTCCAGCCGCAGTATAACCTGATTTACCGGGAAGAAGAACGGGAAATCCTGCCGCTCTGCCAGGACCGGAAGATGGCCGTCGTACCCTGGAGCCCGCTGGCCGGCGGCCGCTGCGCCCATCCCTGGGGAACGGTGACGGCGCGGAACCGCGTTGATGAAGTATCGCCCATGGTATGGGGTGCGACGGATGCCCAGGACAAGGTCGTCGTCGACAACCTGGAAAAGGTAGCCCGCGAACACGGCCGTACCATGGCCCAGGAAGCCCTGGCCTGGATGCTCAGCAAACCGTATATCACGGCGCCTATCGTCGGTACGACCAGCGTCGGCCACATCGAAGAAGCCGTCTCGGCCCTGGATATCCGGCTCGATGAAGACGAAATCCAGGCCCTGGAAGCTCCGTATGTACCGCATATCAAGACGGGCTTATATTAAGGCGTCATAGACAGGCGTGGCCGCCGGGGCTTAACGATGAGCAGGACGCCGCCCAGGACTAGGAGGATGCCCAGGGCCGTATGCCAGGTGAAGGCTTCGCCCAGGACGAGGATGCCGCTGACGACGCCGACGACGGGGACGACCAGGATAGCGACGCTGGCTTTGCCGGCTTCCATGTGGGCGAGGAGATAATTCCATAAGAAGAATCCGACAGCTGCAGCCAGGATGCCGTTATAGAGCAGACAGGCGGCAGCTGTTGCTGTCCAGCGGATCGGCGGCTGGGGGATGATCAGGGAGACGATGAAGAGCAGGAGCGAGCCGACGACCATCTGCCAGGCCGAGTATTGCAGGGGCGGGCTGTCCTGGAGGTGAAGTTTTAGGATGATGCCCGATGCGGCCCAGGCGGCGGCCCCGGCGAGGACGATGAAGACGGCCGTCATATTGCCTAGGTCATGGATGTCCATGAGGACGAAGAGGCCGGCGATGCAGATGGCGATGCCGGTCATCTTGCGGAGGGTCAACTTTTCCTTAAGGAAGAACTGGGCCAGAATGGCCATCCATACGGGCATGGTGTAATTCAATACGGAGACGACGCCGGCTGTTAGCGAATACATGCCGATCTGCATGCAGACATTGTTGACGGCAATCTGCAGGACGCCCGTAGCGGCAATCCACTTCCAGTACCTCCGCTCCGGGACGGGGATGCGGCGCCAGGCACAGACCGAGAGCATGACGGCGGCACCGATGAGGAAACGGAAGGCCACGAACAGGACGGGCGGGAAATAGGCATTGGCCGTTTTCATGACGACCCAGTTGAAACCCCAGATGGCATATAATAGAAGTAGAGCGCGCATCATAGGTGAACACCTTCTTTTTTAGAAATTTGATTAGCAACCTTATTTTATCGGACGGGAGAGGAGAAATCAAGGCAATGGCCCGTCCGGCAGGGCATGGACAGATAGGCCGGGAGCCGTTATAATGGAAGGGAGATTTTACGGAAGGAGCGATTCTTATGTTACATATTGGCCTGACCGGCGGCATTGCTTCCGGCAAGAGTACCGTCGTCACGATGCTGCGCGAATTGGGGGCGGGCATCGTCGACTGTGACGTCATCGCCCACGACGTCGTCGAACCCGGCTCGGAAGGCCTCAAGGCCGTCGCCGCAGCTTTTGGGCCGAAGACCCTCTTGGCCGACGGCTCCATGGACCGGGCTTACATCGGCAGCGTCGTTTTTGGCGATAAGGCGAAGAAAGCGCAGCTTGAAGCCATTCTTTTCCCCCTCATCCATGCCGGCATCGACGGGGAAATCAAAAAAATTGAAGAAAATAAAAAAAATCCGGTTATTTTCCTTGACATGCCCCTGCTTTATGAGGTAAAATACGATTCGTACGTTGACGAAACGTGGCTGGTGTATGTCGATCCGGTAACGCAGCTTACGCGGCTGATGAAGCGGAACGGCTATTCCGAAAGTGAAGCACTGGCACGGATTCATGCACAGCTTCCTATCGACGAAAAACGGTCGTTAGCACAGGTCATCATCGACAATACCGGCTCTCCGGAAGAGACGCAGAAACAGGTACTCGTCGCATGGCAGGCCTTGATGGACCGCATCAAAGGGTAGGGAGAAGACGTTGAGAAAAAGAGCAAGCACCAAAGGGAAAATCATCATAGCGGCATTATTGATATGTCTGTCCGCATCGTACTTTTATTCTTGGAAAGATGATGTCATGCGGAAGTTCGTATACCCTCTCCAGTATGATTACCTGGTCCGGCAGTATGCCTACGAAGACAAAGTCGACCCCGCCCTGGTGGCGTCCGTCATCTTAGTGGAAAGCAAGTTTGACGAACGGGCTGCTTCCCAGCCCGGTGCCCATGGCCTCATGCAGATCATGCCCGACACGGCACAATGGATTGCCGATGAGATGGGGATGACTGATTATACGCCTGAAAAACTCAGCGACGTCCGTACAAACATCAGGTTGGGAACCTGGTATCTGGCCTACTTATTGAAGGAATACGACGGGAATCAAGTGCTGGCCTTGGCTGCGTATAATGCCGGCCGGGGACATGTCGACTCGTGGATCCGGAAATATGGCTGGACAAAAAATTTTCAAGAAATTGAAAAAATCCCCTTTTCAGAAACGCGAGAATATGTTAAAATAGTCTTGCTGAACGAAAAGCATTACAAACAGCTTTACGATTTCTGAGTTATGCGGTTGTGGCGGAATGGCAGACGCGCTGTCTTCAGGCGGCAGTGATCTTCGATCGTGCGGGTTCAACTCCCGCCAACCGCACCATTTTTACTATGGATGCTACATTGATTGAAACACTCAAACAATGGAATATCACGACTGTTCTCCCACTTTCAGTGGGAGATTTTCAGTTATTGGAAGAATATCGCATGATCGAGAAAGACGGCAAGCCCGTCGAGTATCGCCTGTTCACATATGAGAACAAGGAGAACGGCTGGACCGTGCGGGCTATCTTCAATCCCGAATCGGAAGAATTCTCTATCCGGACGGACATCGGCATGCTGGAATTCGCTCTCATCGAATTCATCACCGATTCCTTCGAGCTCTTCCGGTCCATGGTCGAAGAACGGCTGGCCCGGATCATCTACGACGATTATGTCGAACGGAGTCGTAACTTCAGCGTCATCCTCCAGAACAAGGGCGTTCCCGGCGTCCAGTGGGATGCGTTCCTGCCGGAGCAGCATCGGGGCTTCCGGCGGATCGTCAAGCCTAATGATGCCGTGCGCATCATCAATGGCTCCTATATGATCCTGGCCTACTATGACGCGGCGACGCGCAGCGGCCTGTCGCTGATGTACAATCTCCTGCGCGATGACTTCTTTGCCGAACGGCGCGTGCAGAACTTCCCCAACCTGGTCCATGACTTCGATACGTCATCCCTGAAAGAGCTGGAGAAAGCCTTGCAGAAACGGCTCCTGCCCGTCCTCGACGAAATCGCCGCTGATCGGGACAAATCGTTGTCAGAATGAGCAGACAGTGGTATACTAAAAGTAATTTAGATGTTTAGATGCGAAGAGTGGGTGAAAGCCCACTCTTAACTTTTACCTGTAGGAAATTTTGAAGATAAGCTGGTGAATACGATGAGACGTGAACACATTGAAGATTTGATTGCCAAAGAAGTAGAACAGATTATTGAAGGGACTAATCTGGAGCTGGTCGACGTCGAATACGTGCGCGAACGGAACTGGTACCTGCGCGTATTCATTGATAAAGAAGGTGGTGTCGACCTGGAAGACTGCCAGGCTGTCAGCGAGAAGCTGAGCAAGGTACTCGATGAAAAAGACCCGATCAGCGACAACTATCTCCTGGAAGTATCGTCGCCGGGACTGGACCGCATCCTCAAGAAGGATAAGGACTTCGTCCGCTACGCTGGCCGGTCCGTCGATATCCATTTCTTTAAGGCCCGCAACGGCGTCAAGGACCTGACGGCAGACCTTGTCAAAAAGACTGACGACGGACATCTCATCGTCCAGGTCGATGACCGTGAAGATAAGATAGACATGAAAGAAATATCGCAAGTCCGTTTGCATATTGATTTTTAGTGGAGGTTATTAACGTGAATAAAGAATTGCTCAATGCTATTGCTTACTTATCTAAAGAGAAAGGCGTATCTGCGGATGTCATCTGTGATTCCCTGGAAGCCGTCCTGATTACGGCCTACAAGAAGGAACCCGATGCCAACCCGACAGCCGAAGTCGAACTGAACCGCTCGACTGGCGACTATGTTATCAAAGCGGCCAAGACCGTCGTCGATGAAGTCGAAGACCCGCATACGGAAATCTCTCTCGATAAGGCCCGCCTCATTGATGTCAATTACGAAGTCGGCGATATCGTCAACGTCGATGTCACGCCGGACAATTTCGGCCGCATCGCCGCCCAGGCTGCCAAACAGGTCATGATCCAGCGCCTGCGCGAAGCGGAACGCAACATCGTCTATGATGAATTCTCGGACCGCACGGACGACATCATCACGGGTATCATCCAGCGCATCGAGAACCGCAACGTCTACGTCGACCTGGGCAAGGCCGAAGCCATCCTGCCGGCATCGGAACAGATCCCGACGGAAACGTACAGCGTCGGCCAGCGCATCAAGTGCTATGTCGTCGAAGTCCGCAAGACGACGAAAGGCGCCCAGATCCTCGTATCCCGGACCCATCCGGGCCTCTTGAAGCGCCTCTTTGAACTGGAAGTACCGGAAATCTACGAAGGCGTCGTCGAACTGAAGTCCGTCGCCCGCGAACCGGGCCGCCGTTCCAAGATTGCCGTCTATTCCCGCGATACCAACGTCGATTCCGTCGGCGCCTGCGTCGGCCCGAAAGGCTCGCGCGTCCAGAACATCGTCTCGGAATTGCAGAATGAAAAAATCGACATCGTCAAATGGGACGAAGACCCGGCCGTCTACATTGCCAATGCCCTCAGCCCGGCCCAGGTCATTTCCGTCACCGTCGACGAAGACGAAAAATCGTCGAGCGTCGTCGTACCGGATTACCAGCTGTCCCTGGCCATCGGCAAGGCCGGCCAGAATGCCCGCCTGGCTGCCAAACTGACCAACTGGAAGATCGACATCAAGAGCGAAAGCCAGGCTGCCGAACTGGCTGCCCAGGCAGAAGCTCAGCAGGACAACGAACCGGCTGATGATATCGATATCCTCAGCGACCTGGCTATGCCGGCAGTGGATGAAGGCGCAGCTGATACGGAAGGAGAATAAGCCATGAAGACCCGAAAGACTCCCATGCGCGTCTGTGCCGGCTGTCAGGAACAGAAGAGCAAGAAGGAAATGATCCGCGTCGTCCGCACGCCGGAAGGCGCTGTCGAAATCGACAAGACCGGTAAGAAATCCGGCCGCGGTGTCTACCTTTGCCCGAACAGCGAATGTCTGGAAAAAGCTTACAAAGAACATCGACTGGAACGGTCCCTGAAGACCAAAGTATCCAGCGAAATCTATGAACAGCTGCGGAAGGAACTGCTGTGAGCGACAAGGTCCTGAATCTCCTCGGCCTTGCCTGCCGGGCCGGCAAGACCGTCTGCGGTGATGGAGCCGCACAGAAAACATTGAAGCGCCGGCGCGTCCCGCTCTTATTCCTGGCCTCCGACGGCGGCAGCGATAACGTCGAAAAGTATCGCCGCCTGGCGGAGCGGAAAGGGATCACCGTCGTTGATACATATACGAAAGATGAATTAGGCAGTGCCGTCGGCAAAGCCCAGAGCGTCATCATCCTCATCGATGACAAAGGGTTTGCCGGGGCCATAGAGAAAGTGAAGCGTGATGAATAGAAGGGGGTAACTAGATGACGAAACGAGTATACGAAGCCGCAAAAGAATACGGCGTTCCCGCAAAGACAGTAATCAAGACGCTGGAAGATCATCACATCAAAGCCGGTAATTTCACCGGCATTGACGCCAATATGAAGTCCATCCTCGACGCATCCTTCAAGAAGGGTGCCAAAGGGGAAGCACAGCGTGGACATAAACAGGAAAATAAACAGACAGGGGAAGGAACTAGCCGAAAAGTGAACGAAACGAGCCGACAGAACAAAAACAAAAAACAGGGCAATACGCCGAAACAGAATAACCAGAATCACGATAAGAAACGCCAGAACCAGGGCAATGCACAGAACCAGCCGAACCGCAGTGCTAAACCGGCCCAGGGCCAGAACCAGGGCAATCGTCCGCAGAACCATAAAGGCGGCAGCAATGGCGGCCAGAACAGCCAGAATAGCCAGGGCCAGCAGGGCGATAACAAGCGCACCAAGTATTTTGGTCATTCCCAGGGCGGCAATGACAACCGCAGCGGCAATAAGAACAAGCGCGGCGGCCAGAACAACCGCAATAACAACAAGAATAACGGCGGCAACCGTCCCCATACGCTGTTGTCCAACGTCCTGAACAAGGGCAAGCACAACAAGAACAAGCGCAACCAGAAGCATCAGGCACCGGTAGCGCAGGAAGCACCGAAGAAGAAGAATTATCCGACATCCGTTGAACTGCCGGAAACAATCATCGTCAAGGACTTTGCCGAACGCCTGGGCCGCGATGTGGGCGAAGTCATGAAGAAGCTCCTCATGGGCGGCATCATGGCTACGATCAACCAGGAACTGGACTTCGATACGGCATCCCTCATTGCCGATGAATTCGGCGTCGCCGTCACCAAGGAAGCGCCGCCGGAAGATCCGACGGAAATCGAAGAAATCATCGATCCGCCGGAAACGCTCAAGACCCGTCCGCCTGTCGTCACCATCATGGGCCACGTCGACCACGGCAAGACGAGCCTCCTCGACGCCATCCGCCAGACCAACGTCACCAGCCACGAAGCCGGCGGCATTACCCAGCACATCGGGGCTTATCAGGTCCGTTATGAAGGCAAGAAGATCACCTTCATGGATACGCCGGGCCACGAAGCCTTTACGGCCATGCGTGCCCGCGGCGCCCAGGTCACGGATATCGCTGTCCTCGTCGTCGCAGCTGACGACGGTGTCATGCCGCAGACTGTCGAATCCATCAACCATGCCAAATCGGCAGGCGTCCCCATCATCGTCGCCATCAACAAGATCGATAAGGAAAGCGCTAATCCGGAACACGTCATGCAGCAGCTGACGGAATACGGCCTGGTCAGCGAAGACTGGGGCGGTGACACTATCATGGTCCCCGTTTCGGCGCACAAGAAAATCGGCCTCGACGACCTCTTGGAAAACATCCTCGTCCTGGCAGAAGTACAGGACCTCAAGGCCAACCCGAACCGTCCGGCCCAGGGCGTCGTCATCGAAGCCAAGTTGGATAAAGGCCGCGGCCCGGTCGCTTCCGTCCTCATCCAGAAAGGGACCCTCCGCGTCGGCGATACGATCATCGTCGGCACCTGCTTCGGCAAGGTCCGCGCCATGAACAACGAACGGGGCGAACGCGTCAAGAAAGCGGAACCGTCCATCCCGGTCGAAATCCTCGGCCTCAACGATGTACCAGAAGCCGGCGACATCCTCAACGTCACCGACGAAAAGACAGCCCGTTCCGTTGCTGAAAAACGCCTGGAAAAGAAACGTTCGTCCGAACTCCACGTCAATGCCAAAGTCACCCTGGATGATCTGTTCAACCAGATCCAGCAGGGCGAATTGAAGGAACTGCCCCTCATCATCAAAGGCGATGTCCAGGGTTCCGTCGAAGCCCTGAGCCAGTCCCTCATGGGCATCAAGAGCGACGAAGTCCGCATCGCCATCGTCCATTCCGGCGTCGGCGCCATCAACGAATCGGATATCATGCTGGCATCGGCTTCGAACGCCCTCATCATCGGCTTCAACGTCCGTCCTGATGCAGCAGCCCGCAAGATGGCAGAACATGAAAAAGTCGACATGCGCATGTACCGCGTCATCTATGATGCCATCAACGACGTCGAAGCGGCTATCAAAGGGATGCTGGAAAAGAAATACGAAGAAAAGATCGTCGGCCGTGCCGAAGTCCGTAAAGTCATTACGACGCCGAAAGTCATCGTCGGCGGTTCCTATGTCAAGGAAGGCAAGATCACCAGCACGTCCAAGATCCGCCTCATCCGCAACGGCATCGTCATCCACGAAGGCGAAATCGACGGCCTGCGCCGTTTCAAAGATGATGTCAAGGAAGTCGCATCCGGTTACGAATGTGGCATCACCCTGGAAAAATACCGCGACATCAAGGAAGGCGACGAAATCGAAGCCTACGAAATGGTCGAAGTCGAACCGGAATAAAGGAGAGTACGTACTATGGGAGAATTACGAGTACGCAAGATACAGGAATTTATCAAACAGGAAGTATCGAAGATGCTCCTGAATGAATTGAAGGATCCGCGCATCGGTTTCGTCACCGTCACCGATGCCCGCATCACCGGCGACCTGCGCGATGCCACGGTCTACGTCAGCCTCTTTGGCAGCGACGAAGCCAAGCAGGAAACGCTGAAAGCCCTGAAGAGCGCTACCGGCTATATCCGCACGGAAGTCGGCAAGCGCCTGGGCATCCGCTATTCGCCGACCATTGTGTTTAAAGAAGATACATCCCTTGATTACGGGATGAAGATCGATAAGATTCTTCGCGACATTGAAAAGAAGGACTGATACCCATGAATTGTTCGGCTCAGGAAATCTATACCTTACTGCGCCATTACGATAAGATTCTGCTGACAGCCCATGTCAGTCCCGATGGCGACGCCATCGGCAGCCTCCTGGCCTTGTGGCACTGGCTGCAGCTGCAGGGGAAGAAGGCCGTCATGGTCATCGACGACAATATCGACGACCGCTATGACTTCCTCGACGGCCTGCAGTACATCAACAAGCCGGATCAGGTCGAAACGGATGATTCCTGGCTGACCGTGGTCCTCGATGCGACGGGCCTCGGCCGTATCGGCCAGGTGGAAAAGCTGGTCCGCGGCAAGGTTCTCAACATCGACCACCACATTTCCAATGAGCATTTCGCCCAGTGGGAATACGTCCGGCCCGACTGCGCGGCAACGGGGGAAATCCTGACCTATCTTTTCGACCTCTGGCACAGTGAATGGACCGTAGCCATGGCCGATGCCCTGTACACGGCTATTGCCACGGACTGCGGCTTCTTCAAGTTCAACAATACGACAGGCCATACCCTGCGCATGGCTGCCATCCTTGCCGACCACGGCGCCCGGCCCGATTTTATTTCGGAACACCTCGACGCCCGGTCCCTGGAAAAACTGAAGGCCCTGTCCAAAGTATTGGAACACCTGGAACTCTTTGACGACGGCCGTATTTCCTGCCTGTCCTATACGCCGGAAGTCCTCAAGATTACAGGCGAACACACGGGGATGTACATGGATTACGCCCGCAATGTCAAAGGGTCGGAAGTGGCCTTTACGGTCAAATACGTCAGCGATACGGAAACGCGGGTCAGCCTGCGCTCGAAAGGCATGGACGTCAATGCCGTAGCCGCTGTCTTCGGCGGCGGCGGCCATGTCCGCGCGGCCGGCTGCACTATGGACAAGCCCTTGGATGAAGCGAAGAAACTCATCGTAAAGGAAATCGAAAAACGCCTATGATACACGGAATCATCAATGTACTGAAACCGACGGGCATGTCCAGCCATGATGTCATCGGCTGCCTGCGCCGCATTTACGGCATGAAGAAGATGGGCCACGCCGGTACGCTGGATCCCCTGGCGGCCGGCGTCCTGCCGGTCTATGCCGGGCAGGCGACGCGCCTCATCGAATACGGCGACAGCGATGTCAAATCGTACCACGCCGAATTCGCCCTGGGACTGGCGACGGATACAGAAGACAGTACAGGGACCGTCGTCGAAACGGCGGCCGTCCCGGATTTGTCGGCTGACGACGTGCGCCGTGTCCTGGCGACCTTCACAGGCGACATCGAACAGGCACCGTCCAAATATTCCGCCATCAACGTCAACGGCGTCAAGGCCTATAAACTGGCCCGGCAGGACGTCGATTTCACCCTGCCTGTGCGCCACGTGACCATCCATGACCTGCGCCTGCTGTCCTTCGATGGCCGGCGCGGTACCCTGGCCGTAACCTGTTCCAAAGGGACCTATGTGCGGTCCCTCATCCGTGACCTGGGCCAGGCCCTGGGGACCTGCGCCTGCATGACCTATCTGGTCCGCACCCAGGCCGGGCTGTTCACTATCGACGACGCAGCGACGCTGGAAGAACTGGAGCGGGACCCTATGGCCTATGTCCGGCCGGCCGATATGGCTATCCAGGACCTCAAAAAGGCGAATTGTTCCGCCAAACAGTGTGCTTTCCTGCTCCAGGGCCGTCCTGTGCCCTTTGCCGGACCGCACCTGGCTGATGGCGACGTCATCCGCCTATACGGGCCGGATCAGCGGCTCATGGGCATTGCCCATTACGACGGGGAACACCATATCCTGCGGCCCCATAAGATGTTCGCAGAGGGATTGTGAGGTAACTAACGATGGAAATATTCCACTCCTTTCAGGAAATAACCGGCTTTACCGGAGCCGTCGTGGCCCTTGGGACCTTTGACGGCGTCCACCGGGGGCACCAGATGGTCATGAAGACGGCCATCAAACGGGCCGCTGCCTGCGGTGTGAAAACCATGGTCGTCACCTTTACGGCCCATCCGCTGTCCGTGTTGTGTCCGGACAAAGAACCGCTGCGCCTGGCCACGATCGGCCAGAAAGCAGAATATATCGAAGACGTCGGCATTGACGGCCTGGTGCTGCTGCCCATGAGCCAGCACCTGTTGCAGGAATCGCCGGAAGAATTCTGCCGGAACCTATTGACTTATATCCATCCGTCGGCCATCGTTGTCGGATCGAACTTTACCTATGGAGCCAAGGCCGCCGGCAATACGGAAACGATGAAATTCTTCATGAGTCAGTATGGCATCCCCGTCGTTGCCCTGACCCTCCTCGAACGGCCGGGCCGGACGACGCCTATCAGCAGCACCGTCATCCGCCGCCTCATCCAGATGGGCCACATGGAAACGGCAGAGAACCTCCTGGGCCGCCCCTTTGCCCTGACCGGCACCATCGTGCCCGGCGACCGGCGGGGGAGGACCATCGGCTTTGCTACGGCCAACATGCTCATCCCCATCAACATGGCCATCCCGCCGGACGGCGTCTACATCACCGAACTGTGGTGGGACGGCGAAGGCCACCCGGCCATGACCAATATCGGCGATAACCCGACCTTCGAGAACCAGTACCGCCGCATCGAGACCCACGTCCTCGACTGGGACGACGACCTCTACGGCAAAGAAGTCAGCCTGCACTTCCGCAAGCGCCTGCGCGGCGAAGAAACCTTCGCCACAGCCGACGACCTCGTCGCCCAGATGAAGAAGGATGAAGCCGCAGCGCGCCAGTTCTTTCAAAGATAGTTTATAGTATAGCGTTTGTAGTCAGGTACTGTAAGGGCTCGCACGTGGCGAGCCCGTCAGGATATGTGCGATTTTCTGGCCAGTTTGCCAGGAGAATTATTCAAAGCCGCCCAAAAAAGGCCGTCACAGGAAGTGATTTTTGCTTCCTGTGACGGCCTTTTTTTGGCAAACTAATTATAAAATTTTCGTACTAGAATGTATATGAATACAAATATAATATATTATGAATGTACTAAAAAAGCATATAACATAATTAATTAAATATAAATTAAACAAAAGGACTTGCCATTATACGTAATAGATATTTTATAATTACGTGATATAATAAGCCTATCTCAATTTATGGTATAAGATATACTCATAGGGAAAAGATATCTTTTAAAAAGATTAAGAATAGGTTATGAAAACGATAAAAATATGGGGGGGGAGGTACAAGAAATTTTTAAGATTTCTATTGTTACTCCGTCGCTCCCGTTATATACAAAAATTGAACAATTTCTTCATACAACTCATAAACGTAAGTTGGCCCAGATTGATTTGATTGATGGCAGTGTGTCTGATGCAGCGTCCCGGATCCGGAAAAGCATTCAGGCCGGCCGGGATGCTGTCATCTTGTGGGAACCCATGGCTTCGGCTATGGCCGCAGCCTATCCACAGCAACGGATTTTTGTCGTCCAGCCCAGCGTCCTCGATTTGCTGAATTGTATCCGGCAGGTTCCCGAGGGAAAATCATGCGGCGTCATCATTCCTTTTTCGCTGCGCGACTATTACGATGATCTGGAACTGCAGCTCAAAGCCATGGAGATTCCCTTTTATCGTTTGATTTCCGATACAGATGAACGGGCCCTGCGGGCTGCCGTTCATCAGGCCGCACTTGCTGGCATCCAATGGCTGGTTGGCAGTGCCAGTAGTGAGCGTTATGTCCGTGCCGAAGGAATGGAATATATACCTTTGCAGCCCGAGTGGGGCGGTCTGGTACGGGCTTTTTTCAAAGTGTTGTGGAGCTTGCGTCAGTCCAGACTGTCGCAGCGGAGAACGCTTTCTTCCCCCAAGGGGGTGACGGCCTATTACCATTTAGATGACATCATCGGCCGTTCACCGATGATGAAACGAGTCAAAAGCTTGGCCCGAATTTATGCTGCCAGCGAATCGACCATCCTTATTACGGGAGAATCGGGAACAGGGAAAGAAATGCTGGCTCAGGCTATCCATAATATCAGCAGCCGCCGTCAGGGACCGTTCCTGGCCCTTAACTGCAGCGCCGTTTCAGAGAGCCTTTTAGAAAGCGAACTCTTTGGTTATACTGGCGGAGCCTTTACCGGAGCCCGCCGTGAAGGACGCGAAGGCCTTTTCGAAGCGGCCAATGGCGGGACTTTGTTCCTCGATGAAATCGGGGATATGCCTTATGATTTGCAAAATTATTTGCTGCGGGTCCTGCAGGAACGCTGTATCCGCCGCCTCGGCTCTCATCAGTCGATTCCCATCGACGTCCGCATCATCGCCGCGACCAATAAGAATTTAGAACAAGCCGTCCGGGAACATCACTTCCGGATGGACCTCTATTATCGGCTGGCCGTCCTGCTCATCCACGTCCCGCCCTTACGCCATCGCCGTGCGGATATTGCCGTCGTAGCCCAAGCGCTGCTCCGGCGTTTCAACGCACAATATGGACGGCACCATGAGCTGGGACAAGACGTCATCGACTATTTCCAGACCCTTCCCTGGCCGGGCAATGTCCGCCAGCTGGCCAATACCATCGAGCGCCTGACCTTAGTCGTCAGCAGGAAAAAAATTACCTTACCGGACCTGGCCTGGGTTATGCCCAATCCGCCAGTCATACCGGATAAACGGGACCGTGACCGGAACTTGAAGGACATGACCTACGAATACATCGAAAAAATGTACCAAGAAGGCAAAAGCGTATCAGAAATCGCCAAAGAACTAGGCATCAGCCGTTCGACGATTTACCGTATGCGGCAAAAATATAGACGTAAAAAGGAGCTATAGCATAAAAGTAGCAATCATTATGCAAGGCCCTTTCACTTTATAGTTTGTAGTACGGAGTTTGCAGTTTGTAGAAGTGGGCTTTAAATTTAAAAAAACTTCACTACAAACTACAAACTACAGACTTAATACTCAAAAAGGAGCGTCGCGATGCGACAGCTCTTTTTTTACTACGCCCTGTCTCAACTCATAGATTTTTGCCATAAAACTGTTGCGTTTGGCAACAATAAGACACATTTATTACACGATGTCAAAGAAAAGAGAATTGCATAATAAACATAACGACGCCTGTTTCTCTAAGATTGGCGCAAAAATTTCATATATATTTTATGAAATATATTCAGAGAGAGGGGATGCCCTATGAATAAAATCTTTAAAGTCATTTGGAGTAAAGCAAGAAATTGCTACGTTGTCGTCTCAGAATTGGCCAAGAGCCATGACGACGGCCATGTACGCCGCAGCCGTAGCGGATGCGGCCGTAAAGCGGCTGTCCTGGCAGCATGGGTTCTTACCATGGGCGTTAATGGTGCGGCATTGGCAGCGAATATGCCCCAAACCTATACTAAAGATAATGTTGAATATACGCTTTCCCGTGTTTCCGGCTTGACAGGGGTTTATTACGATAGTGACAAGACGAAATATGCGTTGATAACGTATAGCGATAATAATTATAATGATAAGACTACAAAAACGGTTACGATAAACGATATTGCAAAATATGACACCACAAGTACTCATGACTATAGTGTAAATTCTTCAGGAGAAAAAAGTACAGATGGTGGTGCCATTATTGATTCTAATTATACCAATACAGGGGCTATAGGTACTGGCGCTCTTGCTGCGGGCGTTAATGCATTGGCAGCGGGTACAAATTCGGTCGCAATTGGCACGGGAGCAACGGCGGCAGGAAATGGTGCAACAGTTATTGGTCAATACGCGTCTGCATCGGGACAGTATGCAACGGCTTTCGGCGGGCTTAAAACAAGAAATAGTAAGAATAATGAAGTTATCTATTATAGGAATGAAGCTAATGGTGATGCTTCCGTAGCTTTTGGCGAAGGAACTAAGGCAAATGGAGAAGCCTCTTTGGCATTTGGACATAATACCATAGCAGGTGCTAGAGGTGGCGGACAGCAGTCGGTAGCTTTTGGTGAAAATACGAAGGCTCTTGGTGGTCGTTCTCTGGCTTTCGGCGAAAATACGATGGCAGAATTCAATGACTCTGTTGCTTTTGGCAATGCCAGTCGGGCTCTTTCTACGGGCTCATTAGCTCATGGCAACAGAACGAATGCTGTTGGACAATATTCTACGTCATGGGGCAATAATACAGTAGCCGCTGGTGAGAATGCGACAGTCTTTGGTACCGATGCGATGGCTGGAGCTATTGATGAAAATGGCGCTATCATTATTACTGATAACAATAATAAGCAAGTTAAAATTGACAAAAACGGTTATAAAGCATTCATTGATACAAATGGAAAAACACAGTCGGTTACATATACTGTCACTGACGGAGAAACCCATAAATACTTAGTTTTAACCGATGCAAATAACAAAAATACATATATCTGTGACTACCGGGGTAATATTCATCAGATTACGTATGACAGTAATACTGGCAAGATTTGGTGGGCAAGTGACGCAACTACTAGTGATATAGCCCAAATTGACCCTGGGTCCAATGGTTATCAAATTTATGGTCAGAAGAACGCCACTGCATTTGGTAATGCTACGCGGGCTACTGCAGCGGAATCTACTGCCTGGGGCCAAGAAAGCATTGCCTCTGGAGAAGCTTCTACTGCATTTGGTATTGGTTCCAAAGCAGAAGGAAAGAATTCCCTCGCTGCATTAGGCGGCTTATCTGCTAATGAAAACTCGATTGCTATTGGACAGGGGACTAAAGCTAATAATGATGAAGAATTTGTCTCTGCTGCAATCGGACATAATGCTGTAGCTTCTGGAAAAAAATCGTTGGCATTGGGCTTTGCTGGAGAAAATGCAGAAACGTCTTCAACCGTAGCATCGGGAGAAAATGCACTTGCCCTGGGTACGGGCGCACAGGCATTAGCAAAAAACTCTATTTCAATCGGAGCCGGAAATAAAGTATCGGGAGAAGGTTCTGGTGCTATTGGCGACCCTACTGATATCACGGGAACTGGATCTTACGAATTAGGGAATGATAATGGAACGTATACAGCAGATACTTCGTTTAATGCCAATGATTCTGGGATTTTCGGCAATGAGAATAAAGTACATGGTGGTACAACAGATTCCCCATTAGCCAATATTCGTGTCGTTGGTAATAACAATACTGTAACGGCTAGTAATGCGTTAGTACTGGGAAATAATTCTATCGTTCCGGCAACAAGAGGCATTGCAATCGGCAATTCTGTGAAATCTGGAGTAGGGCAATATAATAATACATTGGGCTCCAATACAACGGCTATTGGTAATGAATCCCAAGCCTATCACGACAATGCTGTAGCTATCGGTACAAAGAGCAAGGCTACTGGCTCAGGGTCCATCGCAATCGGCGATGAAGCGTCAACTTTGTCTAATCAGGAAGAAGAAAAGCAGCCGACTGATGCTATAGCAATTGGTACAAATGCAAAAGTAGAACGTGGGAATTCTAGCATTGCCATTGGTAAAAATGCAGATATTCTGGCCGATGGTGAGAATACTCAGAATAATATTGCTATTGGTACAGATACTTATATTCGGCATGGTTCCAGTAGTGTCGTTATGGGTAATGCAGCTAAAGATTATTCTGATGCAGGGTCTTCCATTGTTCTTGGCAATGGGGCAAGCGTTGCACAAAGCGTTACTTCTAATGGCATAGCTATTGGTACAACGGCAGAAGTTGCCAATACGAATGGCGGTGTGGCTATCGGTAACGGTGCTAAAGCCACCAATTCGAATGGCGGAGATGGGTCTCCTGTGGCTGTAGGTCAAAGTGCTGAAGCTACGGGCACACAGGCCGTAGCTATCGGCTATAATGCAAAAGCTTCTGGCAATCAAGTAGGCCAGACGGTTGTTGGTTCTACTGCCAGTGCGACGGCTAACTATGGCACCATCATTGGGTATGGTGCTACCGGTACGAATACTCAGGCCAACCAAACGGCTATCGGCTATTTGGCTACGACTAATGCTGCTGGCGGCGTAGCACTTGGTGCGAATAGTAATTCTAATCGACCCTATGATTCTACTTCAGCTACGAGCCCATATATTCCGACTGGGGCTAGTGACGAACAAACTAATCGAATTAACGCTACTAAAGCGACTACGGGTGCTGTCAGCGTCGGCTATACTGACTCTAGTGATAGTTCAAAGAATGTAAGACGTCAGATTATTAACGTAGCAGCTGGGAAAGAAGATACAGATGCGGTCAACGTGGCACAGCTGAAGGCAGTTCAAAGCCAGTCTGCAAGTGCTGGGGATTTATGGACAGCTCAGGCAAGTGGTCAAAATGTCAAGGCTGCCAACCAGAGAGTTAACTTTGTAGGGAAGACGAACGGGCATATTACTGTTGAAAGTACGAAGGATGGAGAAATCACATTTGAAACGACTGGCTTGGCGGATACGAGTCTCAGCAACATCACGAATGAGGGCAATACGGTTATTCAGAATGCGACAGATGTCGTAGGGACGAATGGAATTGATGTAAAAAATAGCACTGCAGGTGGAAAGAAGACGTATACCGTATCGGCTAAGCTGGCCAATAACCTTGTAGTAGACCAGACGAGTGGCAACATCGATTTGGCGGATGTGGTCAAAATCGGTGGAACTCACATAGTCAAGGTTGACGGGAATGTGGGAGACATCACAGGCCTGACGAATAAGACTCTTGACGCTGATGACTTTGCTAAAAAAGGTAGAGCGGCAACAGAAGAACAGCTGAATTTGGTATATAATACAGCGAGCCAGCATACGAAAGTCTCGGCAGAAGGAACAACGCCGACAGACGAAAATTATGTGGGTGGAACAAACGCTGAGGGCAATATTTTGGCCAATGTGACAACGAATAATGGCGCTAAGGTGTATGACCTGAAATTGAATAAAGACGTAGTTCTTGGCGAGAAAGAGGCCAATAAGGGCGGAAGTATTACTGTCAATAACGTAGCTCAGTTCCGGAAATCTCCTGAATCGACGGAAACTTATGATGTAGGAGAAGCGGTCAAGATTGATGGTAATACCGTTTCTATCGTTAAAGTAGGAACAGCGGATGCGGAAACTGGAGAGACCAACGAACAGCGTCAGGTGGTTCTTGGCATCGGCCAGAATACTGGTGGCTATATTGCTCTCAATGACAGCACCGGCAAGAAACATACATATATTTACAACGCTATCAGTGATGGCAATACCTATTTGAATTCTGATACTTCTAAACAGTTTAATCGTTTGGAATATAGCGACTATTTGCCGGAGTCTGTCCAATTCATCGCCACTCTTGGCGATGGTATGAAGTACGCCGGCGATGATGGACAAGGCGAAACGGAAGCGGCAAAAAAACAAGTCATTTCCAAGGAACTTAACAACCAGCTGGATATCATCGGCGGAGCTACAGCTAAGAATGCACAGGGCAAGTCACTGCTGACAGACAAGAACATTGGCGTCAACAATGTAGACGGTAAGCTGAAAGTACAACTGGCGAAGAACATCGATTTGACTAACGATGGTTCAGTCAAAATGGGGAATACGACCATCAACAATAACGGCGTGACTATCACCAAGAAAGATGGAGACAAGACAAATACTGTCAGCTTAACAGACTCTGGTCTCAATAACGGTGGTAATACTATTACCAATGTAGCGACTGGCACGAATGGCACAGATGCAGTTAACGTATCACAGCTCAATGCTTCCAGAACGACGGTGAATTCGTCGGATGATAGTATCAGTGTAACTGATTCTACTAATGGAACGCCGAACCATGCATACGATATCAAGGTCGCGACAGCAACACTCTCGAATGAAACGGATGGCAAGGTTACTGTCACCAATCCGAATAACAATACGAATTCTTATGCAACAGGCACATCAGTTGCCAATGCCATCAACAACGCTGGATTTACGCTGACTACATCGAACTCGGATGGTGGGTCTGTATCTGGTACAACGACTCCCTTGATAAAACCGGGTAGCACTGTAACCTTAGATGCAGGCAAGAACATTGCCTTGAAGCAGGATGGCAGCAAAATCACAGTTGCAACGAAAGATGACCTGGATGTCAATAGCGTTACGTATACAACTGAAGAAAATAATAAAACCTATACGACAGTTATCAATGGCAAAGGAATAACCATTACGCCTCCGGGTGTAGTGGAAGATAAAGATAAGATCACCCTAAACGAAAATGGCCTGAGCAATGGTGGCAAGCAGATTACCCATGTGGACAGCGGCCTGAAAAAGGCTGATGGTACACTCGTAGACTTGGCAAACGCGGAAGGGGACGTCTTGAACAATGCCGTCAATGTAGGCGATTTGAAGAAAGTGCAGGCAAGTGCTAGTGCCCATACAGCAGTGACCGTCAATGACAGTATAGAAGCACCAGAGGCTGGGACTGATGGCAGTTTGGGAAATTATACAGCTGAAGATAAAGGTAATCTGCTCCTGGCCCAGAAGAAAGATAAGGATACAGGTAGAGTAACCTATGATCTCAAACTCAATGATAAAATTAATCTGACAGAAAAAGGTTCCGTCAAGATGGGAGATACGACCATCAATAACGGTGGCGTTACTATCCTGCATTCGGCCGGCGATAAAACCAAGAATGTCAGCCTGACCAATGACGGACTGGACAACGGCGGCAATAAGATTATCAATGTAGCCCCTGGGGAAATCAGCGATACATCGACAGATGCCGTCAACGGCAGCCAGCTGCACAGTGTTCAGCAGGTTGCAGAAGCCCATACCACAGTCAGTGTTGGTGGACAGAAAGCCCAGGAAAATGGCACGGAAGTCAAAGGAGGAAATCTTGTCCTGACACGTACACAGGATGAAAAAACCAAGGCCTACAATTATGATGTAAAACTCGGCGATGATATTACTGTCGGCGAAAAAGGTGCAGACAGCAAAGATGGTGTCGATGGCCGAATCGGTGTCAATGGCAAAGACGGCTCGGCCGTGGTCATCAATGGCAAAAACGGCAGCATAGGCTTAAATGGTAAAGATGGAACCAATGGCCTGACCATCAGAGGCGCTGCTGGCAAACCCGGTGTTGACGGTAAGGACGGCATTACCCGTATTGTCTATAAAGATGCCGCTGGCAAAGATCATCCAGTAGCTACCCTTGATGATGGACTGAAATTTAAGGGGGATACAGGGGATGTTATTTCCAAGAAACTGAATGATACCTTGACCATCAAAGGGGGTCAGACAGACCCGTCCAAACTTTCTACGGGTAAAAACGTAGGCGTCATTAACGAAAAAGGTGCGCTTAGAATTGAGCTGGCCAAGAAGATTGACCTTGGTGATGAAGGTTCCGTTAAGACCGGCGATACGATTATTAATAACAATGGTCTGACCATTAAAAACGGGCCAACGATTACCAAGACGAATATTTCCATGAACAACCAGCAGATTCACAATGTAAAAGCTGGTACCAAAGGTACCGATGCTGTCAATGTAGATCAGCTGAATAAAGTACAGCAGCTTGCTTCCAAGCATACGAAAGTCACCGTTGAAGGCGGTACAGCTCCCAAAGGCCAAACCTATGTTGGTAAAAATCTGAAGATTAATGTAACTACCAATAGTGGACAGGAAACATATGACCTGAAATTGGCAGATAACCTCAACATTGGCGAAAAAGGTGCTGATGGCAAGAATGGCGTTGATGGTAAAATCGGTGTTAACGGCAAAAACGGTTCGGCCGTCGTCATCAATGGCAAAGATGGCAGCATAGGCTTAAATGGTAAAGATGGGGCCAATGGACTGACTATCAGAGGAGCCGCCGGGAAACCAGGTGTTGACGGTAAAGATGGCATTACCCGTATTGTCTATAAAGATGCTGCTGGCAAAGACCATCCAGTAGCTACCCTTGATGATGGCCTGAACTTTAAAGGTGATGATAGCACTGTTATTTCCAAGAAGCTGAATCAGCGGATGGACATCGTCGGCGGGGCCAACAAGAGCAATTTGTCTGAAAACAATATTGGCGTCATCAGCGACAATGGAAAACTCCATGTTAAACTGGCCAAGGATTTGAAAGACCTTACCAGCGTTACGACTACGGATGGAAAGGGAAATACTACTGTTCAGAATGGTAAAGGTGTTACCGTAAAAGACAGTCAGGACAACACATCTACATTCACGGCTAAAGATATTACATTTACAAACCGTGATAAGTCTCGTAGAACGAAGTTGGATGAAGATGGTTTGACAATCTTTACAAAAGGTGCGTCAGGTCAGGCTAATCAAACTATTAAAATCACCAACACGTATATCAGCATGGGTGGACAACAGATTCACAATGTATCCGCGGGTAAAGCCGATACGGATGCTGTCAATGTTTCTCAGTTAAAAGCGGTCCAGTCTGTGGCAGAAGCTCATTCTACAGTGAGTGTTGGCGGCAAGAAAGCCGGGAAAGATAGTGTTGATGTCAAAGGCGGGAACCTTGTCCTGAAACGTACCGAAAACGCGAACGGCAGCAAGAATTATGATGTCAAGCTTGCTGATGATATTTCCGTAAAGAGCGTCACTACGACAGATGACAAAGGGAATAAGACGGTTCAAAAAGGCAGTGGCGTCACAACCATTGATAAAGATGGGAACAAGACCAGCCTTACCGGTAAAGGTGTAACCACCGTTGATAAGGACGGTAATAAGACGAGCCTTACCGGGAAAGGTGTAACTACGGTGGATAAAGATGGCAATAGGACAAGTGTCACCGGCAAAGGCGTCAGCATCTCCGGTAAAGATGGTAATAAGACAACCATTACGGAAAAGGGATTAACGATTAAAGATGGTCCGGTTGTAACAAAAGATAAGTTCAGTGCCGGAAATCAACAGATTCATGATGTAGTGGCTGGTACAGCTGATACGGATGCTGTCAATGTTTCCCAGCTGAAAGATGAAATCGGCAAAGTTGAACAGCATCATACGGAAGTAACTGTCAATGGTGGTACAGAAGCTCAGGAAGGCACGTACAACGAATCCGGTAATCTCCAGATTAAGAAAAAGACGGATAAGGAAACGGGCAAGAAAACTTACGATATTAAACTGGCAGATAACCTGAACTTTGGTGCTAAGGATGGCGTTGATGGTAAAGACGGTGTTGACGGCTCCATCGGTGTCAACGGCAAAGATGGTTCTGCTGTAGTCATCAATGGCCAAGACGGCAGCATCGGCCTGAATGGTGCGAACGGTGCTAATGGTCTGACGATTAAAGGGGCTGATGGTACAGTTGGCGTAGATGGTAAAGATGGTACAACCCGTCTGGTTTATGAAACTAAAGATGGTAAAACGACGGTTACCCATGAAGTAGCTACCATGGATGACGGCCTGAAATTCGTCGGTGACGATAATAAATCTATTGCTAAAAAGCTCAATGAAACCTTGTCCATTACGGGCGGTCAGACAGACAGTTCTAAATTGTCTACTGGTGCCAATGTCGGTGTTGTCAATGACAATGGCGGCTTGAAGATTGAACTGGCCAAAGACATCACCGGTGTCAACAGCATGACTTTCAACAGCACGACGGATAACAGCAAGCATGTTACGATTTCCGGTGATAAGGTCGATGTAGGCGGCAACAAGATCGAAAATGTCGCTCCCGGCAAGGTAACGCCGGATTCGACGGATGCTGTCAACGGCAGCCAGCTCTGGCAGCGCGACCAGGCTATCAACGGCCTCAGCGGTTCTGTCAATAAACTGGGCAACCGCATCAACCGCGTCGGTGCCGGTGCCGCTGCTTTGGCAGCTCTCCATCCGCTGGACTTCGACCCGGACGACAAGTGGGATTTCGCAGCCGGCTACGGTAATTACCGCGGTGCCAATGCGGCCGCTATCGGTGCTTACTACCGTCCCAATGAAGATACCATGTTCAGCGTCGGCGGTTCCTTTGGCGGCGGGGAAAACATGGTCAATGCCGGCGTCAGCATTAAGCTGGGCCAGGGTAACCACGTTTCGACGTCCCGCGTCGCCATGGCTAAGGAAATGAAAGCCATGCGCCAGCATATGGCCGAACAGGATGCCCTCATTGCCAAACTGCAGAGCATGCACGGCATGGCTGTCGACCCGACTAAGAGTACGCTCTTCCCGGATGTCGCTGAAAACCATTGGGCTTACCAGTACGTCACGACGCTGGCTAAGAAAGGTATCCTCGAAGGCTATCCCGATGGCGAATTCAAAGGCGACCGCATGATGACGCGTTATGAATTTGCGGCCATCGTCTACCGCATCGTCGAAAGCGGTGTGGGCAGCACGGATCCGGAACTGAGCAAACTGGTCAAAGAATTCTCGCCGGAACTCCAGTACATCCGTATCGACACCATCCAGAAAGACCGCAATGGCAAACCGACTATCGAACGAGTACGCGTCATTTCCGATGCGAAATAAAAGGGGGAATAGAATGGCTGCACAAATTGGCGTATCCTTTCGTATTAACAAGGAATTAAAAGAAGACTTTGAAGAGTTTTGTGATTCCGTAGGGCTGAGCATGTCCGCTGCGATCATCTTGTTCATCAAAGCGGCAGTTCGGGAACAACGGATTCCCTTTGAAGTCACTGCGTTAAATCAGACACATAAAAAATATTAATCATGTAAGAAGGGGCTGTCGCATGAAGGGTTACGCCATCATGCGAGGCCCCTTTTTGCGTGCCTCGGACTCAGATGCGGCTGCGCCGCGACAGACGCATGATTGTATTACAACCGGGTGCCACTCGTCATAAATTCCGGCTGTGCACAGGATTCACGCGGGACGACTTTTAGCCGTCCCCTACGAAATCGCATACAAGCGATGGAAATGAATGCAGGATGCAAAATAAATACACAGCCAGCGGCCCTGTGCGTAGGGGACGACCTTTAACCTCTCAGACCGCCTTTGGCGGCCAGCTCCCCTATAAAGGGAGCCTTGTGCGGCCCGTTGCGAGATTTCATCACATCCCATTCGAGTATA